>JADGFH010000132.1:10644-11015 GCA_016743925.1 Labilibaculum sp. | reverse complement strand
GGATCAGGCTGACTTGATTCTTTTATTCGTGAAATATTATTTTTGGTACTCATGGTCTCACTTCGTTAGGCAGTTTACTTTTCTCATTTAAGGCGAAAAGTAAAAGCCTTACGGCTTGAGTAATTATAAAATATGGAAATAATTCTTTGATTCTCTCTATTGAAAATTATCTAAATCAAGGAAGGTCTTTTACTTCACACTAACCTGATATCCGAGCACCGCTTCATTGTTAAAATAAATAATTAACTCATCCTTGCCAGCTGAATTTGCAGGTACCGAGAAGAATGTTTGGTTCTTTTTTCTGATTGCTTTCACCAACTGACCAAATTTGTCTTTTTTAAAGTGATAAGCAATTTGAATGTCTTGGGGAA
>JADGFH010000132.1:0-10634 GCA_016743925.1 Labilibaculum sp. | reverse complement strand
GGGGAATATTGCTAAAGGAGAATTGAATATCACTTCCTTTTTTTATGGCAAGAAAACCTTTTTTAGGCGCGTTTATTTTGTAATTTTTTCCAATGAAAGGATTAAAAACAGTAGGCTGTTGTGCGAATTGTTCTTTGGTGAATTCTCTTTTAAGCAGCAACCATTTCTCATTATCGGGATAATGTTTCATTGCAAATTCTTTTGGATCGCCTGCAAAATATCCCGGTGTATATTTCTTGATAAACTGCATTTTTGCATAGTCAACAGAGCCTGCTGCCCAAGTAATGTCAACCAATTGCCATTTTTTATTTATTTTCACTGCATTCCAAGCATGGTTCGAAGGCAATTGGCTATTTCCAATCTCGGAAACGAATCGTTTAGCTATGCCTGGAACAATAACACATTCAATATCCATCAAACTGCAAATTTCTTGATAGAGTGTAGCATATCCTTCGCAAAGTGCTTTTTTACTTTTTATTGTTTTTTGTGCAAGTTCTCTTCTGAATTGTTTTTTTTGAGCCTGAAGATCGGCTTCTGAGGTATAAGAAAAGCGGACTTTCTGAATTTTATTAATTCCTTTCGTTTTGTATTCCACATTCAATGCAATCCACACAAAAGCAGCTCTGGCTCTTTGTTCATCCGTTGCGAAATCAGTTTTGATTTTATCTGTTAGTTCTTCATATGAATTAAAGCGCGTTGGGTAAGTTGCAATATTATTATCAAAGGTGCTTTGCGAAAAGCCCATGGAATAATAAAACGTGAAAATAATCACTACAAAAAAACGATATTCAAAACTTTTCATCATTTGTAAATCTATTTTAACATGTAAAATAACGAGTTAGAATTGATAACGCAATTTCGATGCCATTATTTGATTAATTATTATTAATCTCGTTTTTAGGAGTTATAAAATAATACAAATATATGGATATTATGCTGTTGACTTTAATTATTTATTAGTTTAAATTTATTACTCCTAACACTTTAAACTATATATTACTATGAAAAAAATTGCCGTTTTTTTAATGGCGGGGCTCTTCTTGAGTGCCTGCTCCAATCAGTTTGTTGAAGAAGATTTAGAATTACAGAAATCAGAATTAGCAAGCAAAGTTAAAACTTCAAAACTGTCCGCAACACAAAGTGCAAACTACAAGGCTAATGGCTATATTGTTTTAACCGACGACTTTTCGGCCGAAATGGAAGCTAAATTGACAAATGCCAAAGGAAAAGTAAGTCAAAAATTATCTGAAATAGGTATGTACGTCGTAGAGTCAAATGAAGTTGGTTTTATTGCAAAAGCAAAAAAAATAAAAGGGATTAGCGATGTTTTGCCAGATCTTCAATTGCAATGGATACAGCCAGAGACTTCTAGCGAGGAGCAGTTTAAACCTTTGCATCTTGGATCAAATGAAACATTTTATGGCTATCAGTGGGGTATGGACGCTATTGATGCTCCTGATGCTTGGGATCAGGGTTTTACAGGTGATGGAGTGAAAGTTTTTATTTTGGATAGTGGTATCGATGCTGAACATCCAGATTTGTCACCAAACTTAAACACTAGTTTATGTACATCTTTTGTACCTGGTGAAGGATATAATATTGATCCTGGTTTTTATTTTAACCATGGAACACATGTAGCCGGTATAATTGCAGCTGCAAATGGACCAGCTTCTAGTTCTGGTGGAGATTTTGGTGTTATTGGAGTTGCTCCAAAGGCCGAAATAGTAGCAGTAAAAGTTCTTTCTGAGTACACTGGTACAGGATCTTTTTCAGGAATAAATGCAGGTGTTATTTATGCAGCAAATAATGGTGCAGATGTTATTAATATGAGTTTGGGAACAGATTTGCCGAGAAATGGTTTTTTTGTTGAACTACCTGATGGTTCTATTGTAAAGGTTGGTGCTAATGAAGTTGCTGCTTACATTAATGCTTCACAAAAGGCGATTACTTATGCATATCAAATGGGTTCTTTGGTTATTGTTGCTGCATCTAATGATGGATTAGACGCAAACCATACCAATAATTTGGTATTTATTCCAGCAAGTTTAAATCATTTGCTTGCAGTATCTGCAACAGCTCCTCATGGTTTTGCATGGGATACGTCAACCGATTTAGATATTCCAGCAAGTTATACCAATTTTGGACAATCTTTAATTGATATTGCTGCTCCAGGTGGTGATTTTGATTACCCTGGAGATTTATGGTGGTTCGATATGGTTTTTAGCACGATTAGCTCAGGTTGGGGATTTTCGGCAGGAACCAGTATGGCTTCACCACATGCAGCGGGTACTGCAGCTCTAATTTTTGAGAAATTAGGAACTGATGCTACTCCTGCACAGGTTATGACTGTTTTAAAACAAAGTGCAGATGATTTGGGAAAACCAGGTAAGGATGCATATTTTGGACACGGCAGAATTAATGCTGCTAAAGCTGTTCAATAAAGTAAAAGAATTATATAAATCAAGGTTCATGTTTCGAAAGAAACATGGACTTTTTTATGCTCAAATTTGGAAAAAGCTTTACCAGACTTCAGGGCATTAAAAAGACCCACGCTCACGGAAGCTTGAGTATGGGCCTTTCGAGTAATATACTTACGTATATGTCCTTATTATCTTAAAATATCTACCACGCTATAAATTGGTTGTAAAACGGACTCTCCAAGTAAAATACTACGCTCTGGAGACCAACCAAAATCAAAATCTGGTAAATCATCATTGTCCTTAAATGGCATTTCAATCGTCAAAGATAAGCATTTATATCGTTCCCCAATATGTTTTGAACAAATTGCTAAATTTCCTTTTCCGGCTTCGTTTTTAGGGTAGCCATGAGTGTCTTGAAAATCAGGGCAAGTGGCTATCCATGAGCCGATAAAAGATTCTGTTAAGTTTTTTAATTTTTCATTAAATGAAGGAATTCCTTCGATGCCAGAAATGAAATTATAGGCTAAGGTTTCATCCCCATGAATGTCTAAATTTAAATCACAACCATAGGCATCCATTAGATTGCGAACGTGGAAAACTTCGGGGCTATTTTCAATCGAAGGCTCTGCCCATTCTCTATTGTAATTAAATCCTTTGGTGTTAACACGCAAATTTCCGACAATACTACCATCAATATTCATATTTGGAACCAAATAAAAAACGGCCTTGTTTAGTAAGCTTCTCGAAATCGGATCATCATCATCCAAAAGGCGGTCAATTAATCCTTGCATAAACCATTCTGCCATGCTTTCACCTGGGTGCTGACGAGCAATAACCCAAATGCTTTTCTTTGTTTCATCAGGTTCGCCTACAATTAGCATGTCGATATCTTTGCCTTCAATTGTTTTTCCGATAGAAACCAATTCACATTCCTGCGACATTTGTGCCTGATGCACCAAATCCAAATGCTGATCGTATGTGTAGGGAGCAAAATAAGCGTAATAAACTGAGTTGTATATTGGCGTATGCTCAATGGTCAGTTCCTTGCCATCGTAACTTGAAGGTACTCTAAACCAGTTTTCACGATCGTACGATGCTACCGTTTTGTAACCCTCGTAACCTTCCGGATAAGATGCGCCACTAGCATTCGTAATTCGCATTTTAACTGCTTCTTCCTGTGCGCCCATTAAACGAAAATGAAACCACTGAAAATGTTCCGAATTGGTGTCGTTTGGTATGCTTAATTGTATGTCTTGAGGGTTGGTAGCATCAATAACTTGGATTTTACCGCCATCAAAATTCGATGAAATATTCATGTGTGTCTGTTTTTTTAGTGATTCATTCAAAGGTAGATTTTTTGAATTTCCTTCCCAAAGATTTTTCTTAATTCTTGATACCGATCTGCAATCTATTTTAGAAAGTATATTCATCAGAAATTATAATTTTTTACATTTGTAGAATTGCTGGGTATTTATTTTAAATTAAACCAATGATCAATTTATTTCGTCTGAAAGACAATCGTTCAAAGATGTGGAAAATCGTAATGATTGCTGTAATGCTAATACTTGTAATTACAGGGGCAGTACTTTTCAAATTTTATCAAGATATATTTTCTACGAATATTGATTTAGGAACTGAGCAAACAAGCTATTTGTACATTCCTACAAATGCCAGTCAAGCTGATGTAATTAAGCTACTGAACGAAAAAGGCTGTTTGAAAGATACTGCCTCGCTCGAATGGGTTATGGAGAAAAAAAATTATGCCAAGCACATTCATCCCGGTCGTTACGAGCTAAAAAGTGGAATTTGTAACAATGAATTGGTTGATTTATTACGCTCGGGCGTACAAACACCTCTCAATCTTACTTTCAACAATACCCGTACATTGGAAGATTTTGCAGGTAAAATAGCATTTCAAATAGAAGCCGATTCGTTAAGTATTCTAACACTTTTAAGTGACAAGGCAAAAATTAAGAAATACGGTTTTGAAACGCATACCATTTTGGCCATGTTCATTCCGAATACCTATCAGGTGTACTGGAATATGAATGCCGAAAAATTCACAGATAAAATGTTTAAAGAGTATTCCCGATATTGGAATACAGAACGCCTTAAAAAGGCAGAAGATATTGGACTATCACCAATTGAGGTAAGCACATTAGCTTCCATTGTAGACGAGGAAACTATTAAAAAAGACGAAAAGAAAAAAGTTGCAGGTGTTTACATGAACCGCTATACGCGCAAAATAAAACTAGATGCCGACCCAACCTTAAAGTTTGCTCTGGGCGATTTTACCATTCGTAGAGTTCTAAACAAGCACAAAAAGATCGATTCTCCTTACAATACCTATAAATACAGAGGATTACCTCCAGGACCAATTCGTCAGGCATCCATTTCGGGTATCGAAGCAGTACTAAACTACGAAAAGCACAAGTACTATTATTTTTGTGCAAGCCCCGAATTTAATGGTTATCATATATTTGCCAAATCGCTTCGCGAACACAATCAAAATGCTCGTAAATATCAAAGAGCATTAAATCAAAAAGGTATTATGAAATAGATTCAAATTCCCCCTTTATCATCAATTTACTTGGGCATTCCCTTTGCTCCTGCAGATTTGTAATCTGCAGGTTCTGGTATCGGATCTGAATCGCAATAAACCACTGTCAGGCTTTACAAGCGCTGACAGGGTACTTCTATCTTACCCTCAAGGCGGTTTTTTTATCCCCTTGAGTGGTTCCTTATTTAAGCATCCCAATTGCTAATTCAGGAAAGTGGCAAAGATCTGTAAGAGTTTTAGGAAAACCTCCTTAGTGTATGCTGTAATTGGTATTCTCACTGTAAGGGAGAGTGCCAATACTTTTTCTTTATTTGGAACTATTCTGAGAAGTGAAAATCTGGCTTCTAAATAATATTTTGTTTTAATTTAAACGAAAGGATAAACCACTGTCAGGCTTGGTAAGCGCTGACAGGGCACTTCTATTGTACCCTCAAGACGGTTTTTTTATCCCCTTGAGAGGTTTCCTGTCTTATGTATCCCAATTTGTAAAATACTAAGCCTCGAAGAACTGTAAGAATTTTTAGGAAAACCAGCTCAGTACATGCCGTAATTGGTATCCTCACTGCAAGTGAATTCAGCAACACTTTTTCATTTTGTCATCCTTTATTTGGAACTATTCTGAGAAGTAAAAATCCGTCTTTTAAATAATGTTTTGTTAATTTTAATAGACGAAAGGATAAAGAGACTTTTCGTTGTATTAAATAATTAAACACCAAATGTTTATAGATAAATATGACAGCTTTCAAACTACTTGTGAAATTATTAATCAATCAGATACTGATTATACTTATCTGTAGTCAATGTAATTATTCGCATAAAAAACAATCTGACTTAAGTCAGAAAAGCTTTTCTGCAATAAAAGATAATGCAGAGGCAAAAATCGAAAAAAGGATCCCAACAAGAATACTTTCGCAATGGAGAGGTACAAATCGTGACGGCAACTATCCGGATAAGAATTTACTTAAACGCTGGCCTAAAAATGGTCCAAAACTTTTATGGCAATACGATAGCCTTGGTGTTGGGTACGCTTCAGCAGCTGTAACTACTGATAAGGTTTATACTGTAGCGACATTAAAAGATACAAGCTATATTATAGGTTTTAATCATCAGGGGAACGTTTTGTGGAAAAAGAAAATGGGACTGGAATTTATGGATAATTATCCTGGAAGCCGTGGAACTCCCATTATTTGCGATGATTATGGCTATTTTCTTACTGGTATTGGTGTCGTTTATTGTTTTGATATTAAAAATGGAAATATTATATGGCAAAAGGATATTAAAAAACAATTTAATGGTCGTCATCATGCCTCCGGTTATTCTGAAAACCTGATTGTAGAAGGAGAAATGGTTTTTTGTACTCCTACGGGAGAAGAAGTTTGTGTAGTTGCATTAAACAGAAAATCAGGCGACTTAATATGGGAAAGTAAGGGTGGCGAAAAAAATGCCTACGCCAATCCGATTCTTGTCGAAAGGGGTGGGAAAAAAATATTTGTAATACAAATGCGTAAGTCTATTGTGGGGATAAATATCTCAAATGGGGAAAGACTCTGGAAATTTCCAATGGAGTCGGATCTTCACTCGAATACACCTGTATATAAAGACGGATATATTCTTGCAATTGACGGTTGGAGAGGTCGAACGGTAAAACTGAAACTATCTGAGGATGGAACTAGTGTGAAAAAAGTATGGAGATCTTATTGTCTAGCAGCGGAACAGGGAGATGTAGTAATATTAGGAGATAGAATCTTTGGAGCTGATGTAGCTGAAAAATCATTTAATTGCGTTGATTGGCAAACTGGTAAATTATTATATAAAATTACCCGGAATAATAAACCCAATCGTATTGCTACTGTATCAGCAGACTCGCTTTTGTATTGTTATTCTGGAGACGGGTATTTTTATCTCGTTAAACCTCTTGATAAGAAATTTAAAACAAGAGGAAAATTTAAAGTTCCAGGCGATAAAAAATATCACTACTCACACCCCGTAATTCATGGAGGGTGTTTATATGTTCGGCATTGTAATAATTTATTTGTATATGATATTACTGATCATGAATTGTAAAATGTTTATAATTTTTTTATACGAAATTTGAGATGGTTCTTCATAAAGTGCCTCTGGCGGTAATCAAAATGAATTTGACACACTGGTTATGCCCCTGCGAACGATCAAAATGCCTTTGGCGGATGCCGAAATGCTACTGGGCATAATCAAAATACTTCTAGTACCTACAAAAGTGACTCTATGTCAGGCAAAAGTGCCTCTGGGAGGTATCAAAATGCTTCTGGCGCATATCAAAAAGCCTCTGGCTTATGTAAAAGTGACTTTTTGTCATGTTAAAGTGATTCTGGAGCTTACGAGAATGGTTTTCAGCAAAAAGGAAGTAAATCTTGATCAGTAAAAAAATAAAACTATTGTAAAGTCTACTGTTTGTGGGCTATTCGTGTTGTATAACAATAATAGGAGAGAGTAAATTTAAAATATTTTTTTGTCATTTAACATATTTAGTTTAAATTCAATAGCTTAAAAGGAAGCATAAGAATTTAACAGGTTAACAATCGAGTTTGATAAAATAATAGATAAACTTTATTAATAGTTAAATCAGAAAATTATGAACAAAAGTTACGACAATGAATTAGAAAGAGGCAGAATATTGGTATTTGGTGTGAGCGAAGATGCAGAAATGAAGCAGCGAATTGCTGCATTTTATAGTGAAGAACGAATTACTGAGGGAATTAATTTGTATGAAGCCACCCGTTATGCCTTCGAGTCTAAAAACATCGAGTACATCGAATCGTCGAATGCAAACCGAAAGTTTAGCGAGATCCAAACTCGTATTCACGATTCTTTAATTCATATCCGTAGGGTTGGTCGTTATTTATTCAGCAAAGAAGACGAATTGGCTACTTTGTTGCGATTGAACAAATCGGTTCCAACGCTTTATTCTGCTTGGAGATCTTTCGCTCAGGAAACCGTTGGTGCAATTCTTGCGCACGAAGCCATTCAGCAAAAGTTGAGTTTGATTGAGCTAGGGCCAGAAGTAATTGCAGAATTGAATGGTGATATTCTTTCTATTAATGATTTAAAGCTAAGAGCTGAAAAAGAGGATGGGGATGCTCAAATGGCAACTCAAAATAAGGAAGAACAATTTAGAGCGTTTATGGCATATTGTGCCGATTTACGTGAATGTTTAAACTTGTTTTACCGAGGTGCTGAACGACAAAAACTTGAAAAAGTTGGCGTTGTTGTGAAATAGAAATTTTCAACTACCTACATACTGAAGAAAACCCCTTTGGACAATTGTCCGAAGGGGTTTTTATATGTGTTTTTATAGGTAATCTATTCATTAATGCTTGGTGATAATCATTTTCTTTCTTATCCGAAGTAGGTAAAATTAAAAGAGTTAGTCGTCAAATTTAGCTGATTAAATCGCATTAACCTCCATCTCTAACTTCACGCCAAACTTATATAGAACCGATTTTCGGATATCGTTAGCTAGTTGTAGTATTTCATGACCTTTTGCATTGCCATGATTGACAATAACTAAAGCTTGATCTTTGTGCACGCCGGCATCACCAATTTGCTTGCCTTTCCATTCGCATTGTTCAATTAACCATCCGGCAGCCAATTTGCTTTCCATTTCGTTTACCTCATACAAAGGCATGTTTTCGTGTTTGGCTTTGAGCTTATCGGCTTGGGCTTTATCAACAATCGGATTTTTAAAGAAACTACCTGCGTTTCCTAATACTTTAGGATCGGGTAATTTGCTTTCTCTAATTTTGATGATAACTTCACGAATGTTTTTCAGATTGACTTCATTGTAAGCTTCAAGCTCCTTATCAATGGCACCGTAATGTATCTTGTAATTGTGTTGTTTGCTTAGCTTAAAGGTTACGTGGGTTATTATAAATTGATTCTTGTATTCTTTTTTAAATACCGAATTTCGATAAGAAAACTCACAATGCATATTACTGAATACAACAGCGTTTTTACTTTCTATTGAAATTGCATCTACGCTATGAATTACTTCTTGTACTTCAACTCCGTAGGCTCCGATATTTTGAATAGGAGCTGCTCCTACAACACCCGGAATCAAAGAAAGGTTTTCAATTCCAGAGTAATTGTTTTCAACTGCCCATGCTACAAATTCATCCCAATCTTCGTTAGCTCCAACTTGAACAAGAACAGATTCTTCATCTTCTTCAACAACTTCAATTCCTTTTATTTTCGGATGAATAATTAGTCCTTTAAAATCTTCTATGAAAAGTAAGTTACTACCTCCGCCTAAAAGCAAATATTGAATGTTAATGATATCGTTCTTGCTAAGAAAATCGTTAATTTCCTCTACAGTATCGAATTCGAAAAAGTATTTGGCATTGGCTTCAATACCAAAAGTATTATAGTTTTTTAAAGAGTAGTTTTTGCGAAGTACAGCCATTGTAAATCAGTTATCAGTAAAGAGATATCAGTGAACAGTTATTAATAAACGGTTATCCAATAGCTAAATACTTATTTAAAAAATGATGGTTTAAATTTAAAGTATAAACGGAGTTTTCTATTTTAGTTCGGATTTTAATAGGGCTACAAATCCATTAATATCTTCTTCGGTAGTATCAAAAGAGCATATCCAGCGAACTTCACCAGCATGTTCATCCCAAACCCAGAAAAAGTATTCTTCTTGCAGCTTCTCAATTTTATCTTTTGGGATTAATGCCCAAATACCATTGGATTGAACTTTTTGAGTGATTTTTATTTTATCGATTTTCAAAACCTCTGCTTCTAAAAGTTTAGCCATTTTATTGGCATGACGAGCTGTTTTTAACCACAAGTCGTTGGTAAGCATTGCATCGAATTGTGCACCTATGTATCTCATTTTAGAATAAAGCTGCATGCTTTGTTTGCGAACATACTTTGTTTCGGTAGATAGGTCAGGATTAAAGAAGATCACAGCTTCACCTAACATCATTCCGTTTTTGGTGCCTCCAAAGCTAAGCGCATCAATGCCTGCTTTAGTAGTAAATTCTGTTACATCAACCCCTAAGCTAACTACAGCATTAGCAAGACGAGCGCCATCCATGTGTACATACATATTGTTGGCATGGGCTAAATCACAAATTGCTTTTACTTCTTTTGGTGTGTATACGGTTCCCAACTCAGTACATTGAGTAATCGAAATCATTTTTGGCTGAGAGTGATGCTCAAAACCAAAACCATGTAAATGAGGTTGAATTAATTCAGGAGTAATTTTACCGTCAGGACAATCAATAGGAATCACCTTGCATCCTGTAAATTTATCTGGGGCACCGCATTCGTCAACTTGAATATGAGCGCTTGCAGGACAAAGAATAGAATGGTAGGACTGTGTTAGCGTTGAAAGACCAATTACATTGGCACCCGTACCATTAAAGGCAAAATAGACATCAATGTTTTCTCCGAAAAGACTTTTAAACTTTTCAATGGCTGATGCAGTGTAAGCATCAAGACCATATGCCATTACATGACCATTGTTTGCATTTTGAATGGCTTCCATTACTTCCGGTAGTACACCCGAGAAATTATCGCTGGCAAATCCTCTTTTATTCATTTTCGATGTGTTTTTATTGAAGCTTTAAAAGTATACTTTCTTAGCCAATATTTTTGAAAAAGGGCTAGGA
>JADGFH010000895.1 GCA_016743925.1 Labilibaculum sp. | reverse complement strand
AAGCAATTGGAGGATGAAGCGAAGCGAGCAGTCTTTGGTAAATCTCTTTCTTTGGAGCTGGCTTTGAAGATGAAAAAATTAAATGTAGATACTTTTTCTGCATTATTAATAGAAGGAATTGATTTAAATAGAAATCAGGTTGATGGAGATTTGAATCAAAATAGTAAAGAACAAAAATCAGATTCTATACACGTTCAGGGTTTATTGCCTTGTCCGGTTCGTATTCCTTTGGTTGAAGGAATTGATACTTTTATTGAAGAATACGAAAAGGAGCATGATAATGAGGTTGTGTATGATTTGAAAGCTGCTTCGATGGGATTGGATTGGTTAATCGATGATGTGATTAATCAGGAAAATACCGATAATTTAGCGGATATATTTATTTCTGCTGGTTTCGATTTATTCTTCGATGATAAATTGATGGGGAAATTCAAAAAGCAAGGTGTATTTAAAGATAGTACAGGTTTTGATCGTTTAAATAAAGATTTCGATAATGAGGCTATTTGTTTGAAAGATCCACAAGGACACTATTCAATGATTGGTGTTGTACCAGCAGTATTCTTGGTAAATAAGGATGAGTTGGGAGATAGGCCAGTTCCTCGCACGTGGGCAGATATTTTTAAGCCTGAATTTAAGAGAAGCGTAAGTTTACCAATTAGTGATTTTGATCTATTTAATTCGATGTTGCTGCATATTTACAAAGCGTACGGAGAAGAAGGAGTAAGAGGTTTAGGAGCTTGTTTACTGGAAAGTATGCACCCATCTCAAATGGTAAAATCTCACACGAAAAAGAGTCAGAAGCCAGCAATTACAATTATGCCTTATTTCTTCACAAAAATGGTTAAGGTAGGAGGTCCAATGATTGCAGTATGGCCAGAAGATGGAGCTATTATCAGTCCAATTTTCATGTTGACAAAGAAAGATAAACTTGAAAAAACGCAACCTGTTATTGATTTCTTCGCATCAGAGGGGGTAGGGGAAATACTATCGCATCAAGGTTTATTTCCAAGTATCAACCCTGAGGTAGATAATCGTTTACCAGAAGAGAATAAATTCATGTGGTTGGGTTGGGATTACATTAATAGTAACGATATTGGTAGCTTAATAAAGAAATGTGAGGGGATTTTCAATAAATCCATTCAGGATGAATCGTTTGCAAATTTGGGACCGTTGAATTATACGCCTCAAAAATAGTATTGTTAAAATTACAGATTAAAATATAACCAGATATGAACTTAGTTACAGTTTCAGGACCTCCTTCATCAGGAAAAACAGCAGTGATTTTAAAGACCATCGATTCGTTACAAAAGCGAGGATTAGAAGTTGGTGTGGTAAAATTTGATTGCCTTTATACCGATGATGACATTTTATATGAAAAGGCTGGAGTGAAGGTGAAGAAGGGATTGTCCGGTTCTCTTTGTCCGGATCATTATTTTGTAAGTAATATCGAGGAAGTAACTCAGTGGGGAATTAAGGAAGGATTAGATTTATTAATCACGGAAAGTGCTGGTTTGTGTAATCGTTGTTCGCCATATGTAAAAAGTATTACAGCTGTTTGTGTTATCGATAATTTGAGTGGAATTAATACGCCAAAGAAAATTGGTCCGATGCTAAAGAGTGCCGATATCGTGATTATCACAAAGGGTGATATTGTATCGCAAGCTGAAAGAGAAGTGTTTGCATCGAGAGTAAATCAAGTTAATCCTGGATCAAGCATTATGCATATAAATGGATTAACTGGTCAGGGCGCATATGAGTTAAGTACTTTATTGTATGATGAAAAAGTTGAAATTAAGACTTTAGTTGGTGAAAAATTGAGATTCTCAATGCCATCGGCTCTGTGTTCATACTGTTTGGGCGAAACCCGAATTGGAGAAAGCTACCAAATGGGTAATGTTCGTAAGATTGATATGAGCGACAAGAAGGACAAAAAGTAGACTAGTAAAAGTTAAAGGTCGAATTGCAATTTGCCACCGGCTTTAGCTGGTGCTGATTAATAAGCTAAAAACAAACACAACATGATCACAGTTCAAGATATACAACATAAATCAATCGCCGAATTATTCGAGCAATATCCATTTCTTCCTGGTTTTTTTGAAGAGAATACCTTGCAGGTTAATGGTCAGATTGATGAGAAATTAATCGATTATCTGAAGTTTTTAGATGACGAGGAAGAAGCTGAGAATAGAGCCATTGATAAAGATCAGTTATTGGCATCGATGACAACTTACATTTCTCAGATGTTGGAGTTTTTAGGTGAAGATGAAGATGATGGAGTTCATAGCATTAGCATTCTACCTGGAACCAATAAATCTGGTGAGGCTGAGCAGTTTGGTGAATTAGTAATCAACAAAAGTGAGATTGTTTGTATTGTTGGACCAACTGGATCGGGAAAAAGTAGATTGTTAGGAGATATCGAATGGGTAGCTCAAAAAGATAC
>JADGFH010000131.1 GCA_016743925.1 Labilibaculum sp. | reverse complement strand
TTCTGTCTATTAAATCAGTACAAAGTATTATTATTGCTTTGTTATTAAAAGCTAGATTAGTAAAAGATCAATTCATCACAGCTAGAGCGTTATTGGATTTTATTTATTATTTAATTACGGGGCCAAAGTATCTCTTCGATAACTTATTTAATGAGGATGCTAACGAATTAGTTTCAAAAGTTTCACTATTTGACCCATGTTCTCTGCGGAGAAAGAATATAGATATATTTATATTGCAGCGAAAATTAGAATTATTGTCTACAGAATACAGTTTTTTTTCAAATGAATTACTTGAAATAGGTATTGATTGTCATTCAAATTATGTAGATCACTATTCACTCGTTCGCTTATTTTATATATTGAAAGATTATAAATTTTCCAATAATTATCATCTAACCTTTAAACAAGATTTTGATGATTGTTTAATTGATAAATATGCAACCATCTGGGGTCTACACGCAAGTTATGATGGAAGTAAGGATGAAAAACAAGAACTTAAGTCATTTTATAAAGATATAGTATTAGTCGCTATAAATAAGTATGCAAATCGTAATGCAAGTAATTTAAGTAAGGATGAGTTCTTTATATCATCTCATAATAATTTAGATCTTACAGTTGAGCTAGAGTTAGCCGTAAGTTATAGCGAAATTAAAAAAATCAAGGATCAAAAAATTAGCTTCTTTATGGCTTATATGAAAGTGGAAGATAAAGCATTGCCACCTATTCCTATAAGTATAAATATGTTGAATTTAATGATGAAAATAGTGCAAGGTTATAGACCGAATAAGCACGATAAAAACACGGTTGTTTTACTTGATGAAATTGTTTGCCAGATTATTGAAGAAGCAAATAAATCTAATGTTTTATATTTGCATACAGGATCCAGTAAAATAAAAATTAAAAAAATAGATGATGACGATATTGAAGTTAGTGGTGGAGCTGCTATATGAAGCAAATACGTAATGAATTGCCTCAGTCTAGTGAATTTGTTAAAAATAAAAATGTATTAAATAGCTATTTTCCTATCAGAACTAAAGATGGGCCAGGGGTTTTTGATTGGGATGCTGTTACAGGTTATGTAATAAAACTTATATATAAAAAAGAAATAGCACTTTCAGGCCTTGATGAGTTTAAAATTAAATGTGAAGTTGATTTTATTAATAAGCTCGATAATAAAATATTTTGGACATATTTAGAGAAAATGTATTTCAGAGATGATGGATTATTCAAAATATCACCTGAATTTTTAATATTTAAAACTTTTCAAATAAAAGGAAATAAACCTAATGTTCGACTAGGTGAAATGTTTTCTAGCTTGCTGCAAGGTAAAAGCATTAATGATGCACCAAAAGCAAGCCTTAATTTTTTAGAAGAAAGCATAAATAATGTATTAATTAGTTTTTTAAAGAATACGGATGAAAATAAATTAGATGTTTGTAATGAAGAGCCTTACCTTCCTTTTCTTACACGTGTAATACAAGATGATATTAGTTTCTTAAGCAAGCATCCAAAGTATTTCCTAAGTGTATTAGGGCAGTTTTTACGTCTTTATGCATATTTGTATACATCACAATTAGCATTGAATATTGGTGGTTGGCGTGAGGGAGAACCATCATCCAAGCCTTTGTATTTTATTTTAGACTTTGAAACTGCTAGTGCTGAACGTACACATATTAGGGCTAATGGGCATCAAAGAGTACATAAGTCTCTATATAAAATATTTCCTTATTTAGCAATGTCTGAGAGTATCCAAAATCCTAAACTAAAGAGACAACCAATTTGGAAGTTAGTGCAAGAATCTAGTGATGAATCATATGGTAATCTGAAAGGGTTTGCTGAGGCGTTTAAGCAGGAGCGTAAATTAACCAATCATATTAGTGATACAGGTAGCGTAATAGATATTATAGGTGATTTGCTTAATTTAGGGATGGCTCAATTCTCTAGAGAACAATCCCTACATGGTACTCGACCTGATATTAATAATTCATATGTTAAAGCAATCGAATCTGAGTTGTGTAATCACTTTATACAGTCGAGAGGGAGATCAGGAAAAATTTTAGTAATTAATCAAGACTATTTAATGCTCTTGACTAATATATCAATAGGAAATAACGATCAGTTAAGATTTCATGAGTTGCTTGCCGAGTTTAAAAAACGAGGTGTTTATTTTGATAAGAAATCACAGCAAGCATTAATTCAGTTTTATGAACGAATTGGTAATGTCGAAAGAATGAGTGATAGTGGAGATGCAGTATATGTGCGAAAGGCAATTTGAGAAATTTTTAGCTAAACAGTTTTTAGAATGGTCAAAAAATGAAGTTCAAGCAGGTTTTCGTTATCAATTTAAATCTCCCAACCCTAAAAATGGAGAGCATCTACATAGTGCTATTATAGATAATAAACAGGGCTCTATTGAAATTAAGAATACTATAGTCCCTTATGTGATTTGTGGAGACATAAAGCTATTAATTGTTTTGCATGGGGATTCTGATTCTGTTGGTTATACGGAAAATTTTATTTCCTTAATTCGAGATTTGGTAGCAGGTCAACAAGGTGAGCTTTTAAATGCTGCTATGCTAATTATCCACAATAGTTTATTAGATACTATTGTTAATAGCGCAGAGGATCTAGCGCAAAAGGGAGCCATATGGAATCCTAGTCATATTAAAGTGGCTTTAAAAAGTTTGATTGATGAAAATGACAACTGTAGAAATATCTCTGAAGGATTATTAAATTATCAATTCAATGCCATTATTGAAGATGATGCAACAATGTTTGGTTTTAAAGCATTATTTGATGCTGTTTCAGATGGAGAGATAGAATTTAATGAACTTGATATGTTCGATGATCCATTGTTATTTGAAATGGATAATAAGCCGGAACAAATCAAGCGCCGACTCGATGAAAATAGACAGCTATTTACACAGATAGCGCATGTTGTAGAGAATTATCCTGAAGATTTATCTAGTAATTTGCCTCATCTAGGCGAAAAATTTGTAAAAACACATTTTAAAAATGATGCTTCTGAAGCATGGAAGAAAGTTAGTTTTAGGGAGTATAGATTAGAGCAAGATAAAAATAGAACACAGTGTTTACTTTTAGAGTCAGAAACATCGGTTCAGGGAGAGTTAATATCTAGAGCTAAATCAGAATCAATGCCTGGACAGAGAAATAGGCATCATATATTAGTATTAGATGATGGCGTTGATGTCTTTGATATTGAGCTGTCTTTTATAGGTGGAGTTATTGAGAGTAAAGAAGTAATTATAAAGGCTGAAAAAGAGGTAGCTGAATTACTTGATTTCAATTTAATGCGTGGATCAAAACGAAGTAAGGTTACCATACAGGGTAAAGCTGATAATGATCCGCTTTATTTTAGAGTGGATATAAATAGAAATGTTACTTCAGAGAAGTTTCAATTTCATTGCTTAATTGTGCGAGATAAAATGTTTCACATAGAAGCATTGCGAAACTGTTTTTTGATTAATGATAAAAAACAGTTTGTTATACTTCAAACTGAAGATAATAGCTTAGTTGTAAATCCTGGTTTGTCGAATAAAGTGGCTCTAACAGATGTAGGACAAGTTTTAGAAACATCTGTAGTTGGAGAGTTAGACTTCGAAAAAATTGCAAATGAAGCTGATGAAATTAAATTCACCTTAAAAAGTGGTGTGGAAAATCTTGATTTTTATATTGAAGGTGCTGTTTCAAATGATTCCCTGTCATTACCTTTACTATTAGATAAAACACGATATATCAATCTATTTAATGATAGCTATTTTGGTGTGTTCCATAAGTCTAAAAATAAAATCCAAATTGATAATAAGGAAATATCTCCTAAGGCTCGTAGATTATCATTGCTCCAACATGAATTATATTTATTTGAGAACTTTGTTTTATTTGATAAGAATGGAGGCGAAGAATCTATTTCTATTGAAGATATAAGGGGCTGTAATGAATCCTTATCTTGTGCATATAAATCATTATTTGATTATATCGTATCTAGGCGTACCTTAATATCTTTGGTTTCATGGGGCGATGATTTTTCACAATTAGTTAAAAATGTAATAGAAGCGTATGAAAAGGCTCTAATTGCAATACCTATAAATGAACTTCTCTCTGATCAGGATAAAGTTTTATTAAAAATTGGTTTTTTTGAGCAAGGAGATGATCGCTGGATTACTCCATTCCATCCTGTTGTTTTATCGTATTATTTATATTTAACTCAAAAAATGAAATTGGATGAAAAAGCTAGCTTTGTAAAGTTACCAAATGTCACTATATCAAGGCTTAATGCTCAAGGTTTGATTCCTTTTTTATATCATCCTAAGTATGGGTTCACGTACACTGTAGTTGAGAGTGATAATAGCTTTTGGTTACGCTTGATACCTCAGAAAAATTCTAGCTATTCATTTGTACGAAAGCTAGTTAAAGACAAAGTGACTGAATTTAGAGATTCTTTTTCGGTATTATTTGAAGGTAATTCAAATTCTCCACTAATAATAAACTCTATCAATAATGGTTATAATGAAGATCTTTTTTTAGGGCTTGTGGACTATATCCGTGTTTATAAAGGTGATATTCCTAGCATTCATGTTAATTTATTCGATGATAAAATAAAATTCAGTGAATTTGATTTATTTTCAGAGTCATCAAGTTATGACGAAATAAAATCTAAGTATGGGTTAGATAAGGGGAAAGCCCGTGAAAATTCAGATGCAATTATTGATAAGTTAAGAACAAAATTAACATATAGTAAATTCAGAAATAGTGAGTCAACACAGACTTATGCTCATTTAAGCTTTTTTAGAAACAATGAAAAAGTAAGTGTAATGGATGTGAATATTGAGGAAGAGGAATCCGGTGTAGTATGTCATGGTCTTATCTGTGGAGAAGCATCATATTCTAAACAACAAAGTTATGTTACAGGCTTTGGTTTAAAAGACATAAATTACACTGATAATAATCACCTAAAGATTGCTAAGTTATTTAGTACATTGCTACAACCAGCTAAAAGAAATAATAATCCATATAGAGAATCAAGCGCTATTTCTTTAGCCGTTAGTGATTCCTTTAAAACGCTGTTAGAAAAGTCATATGATAGCTCAATATGGACTACGATTATTGACCCAAAAGTAACTTTAGATTTCTTTAAATCAAACAAGGATGTCGTATTAATTCATTACTCTGATCAATATACAAACTCTTCCAGTTATGATGCGATTACAGTAAGTCGACAGACTGAGCTTTATCATAAAGTTTTAGAAAAAGATGGAAGTGGTTCAATTAGTGAGTTGAATGCTTTTAATGGTGAATGGTTACTTAAAATGATTACCTCTGATCCTAGGCTTAGAAAGGAGCGAAAAGGTATTTTAGGTGCGTATAAGTTCGTTAATTTTATGCTAACAAAGTCAGATATTACATGGGTACCTCTATCAATAGGTGAAGTGATTAGAGTCGCTGGAAATATAGGTTTAAAAATTTCTGATAGTGATTTTTCAAGGCAGGTTCAAGGGTATAAGTCAGGTGCTATATCTGATGATGTTTTGTTTGTTGGTTTTAAAGATAATAATATATATTTGTTGCCTCTTGAAGTCAAAACTGGTTTTAGACCTGATTTTAAAAAAGCAGTATCTCAATCTAAAGAATTAAAACGTTATCTTTATGAAGATATACTTGGTGGTAATGGATTGTCAAATCACCTTTATCGCGGGCTGTTCATTAGACAAATATTGATGCAAATTGATAAATACAATTTATACGATGTATATGAAAAAGACTATTTCGACTCAATTGTTGAACGAAAGGAATATTGGTTGCAAGGTGATTATGAGGTTGCAAATATAAATCAATATCCTGATGGTATGGTCTTAGCTCATATCGAAAATGATAGCTGTTTTGAGCCATCATTTTTAGAAGAAGATAATATTCTTAAAATAGAGTTGCCATTAAGCCTATTAGATAATTTAGTTAATACACCACTGAAGAGCTTGATGACAAACAGGCCATCAGATGCATTTAATTTTATACCTGCGGAATATATTCTAACTAATACCAAAGTTGATAAAACTATCGTTAGTTCGAAACTGGCAGCACATGTAAATACTGAAGAAAAACCAGTTCATGTAGAAGAGGCTGTTTTTGATGTTAAATCATTTGAAAGCAAAGAGCTTATACCAGATGTAAACATAAATAATGATCAAAGTTCATTGAAAATTTTAATTGGCAATGAAGTATTAAATAAGAAAGATGTTTATTGGGAACCAACTAATACAGCTATATATATGAATCCTAATGCTGGGATTATTGGTACGATGGGTACTGGAAAAACTCAATGTACTAAGTCATTGATTACTCAGCTTTATAGAAATCAACATAAAAATGTTGATAGTAGTCCAATAGGGGTACTTATATTTGATTATAAATCGGACTATGTTGATGATGATTTTTGTAATGCTACAAATGCAAAAAAGTTTAAATTACATAAGTTGCCATACAATCCTTTAAGTTTATATGGTGACACACCTGTATTACCTGTACATACAGCCCGTGGTTTTGCTGAAACAATGGCTAAAGCATTTGGTTTAGGCCAAAAACAGCAATTAAGATTGCGTAAATTAATTGGTGAAGCATATGAATTAGCTGGAATTAATAAAAGTGATTCTTCAACATGGAAAAAACATGCTCCAACAATTAGAGATGTCTGGAACTTATTTATTGAGCAAGAAAAGGTTGAAGAAGACTCATTGTATGCAGCACTTGAAAGTCTTTATGATATGGAAATATTTGAAGACAATGCAGAGGAAGTCACTAGTCTATATGACTTAGTAGATGGTGTTACTGTCATTGAATTGGCTGGCTACCCCAGAGAAATTCAAAATCTTATAGTTGCTTTAACGCTCGATCTATTTTATTCACAAATGCAAAAGAGAGGAAAACCCAAAGTGTTGGGTGACTTTAGGCAGCTAACCAAGTTAATCTTAGTTGATGAAGCAGATAACTTTATGTCTCAAAATTTTCCATCATTACGAAAAGTATTAAAAGAAGGAAGAGAATATGGTGTGGGGGTTGTGTTATCGACTCAAGATATAACTCATTTTAAAACAAGTGATAATGATTATTCATCCTACATATTAAGCTGGGTTATACATCGAGTGTCTCAGATTAAAAACCAAGATATTAAGGCTTTGTTTAATATCGATGATAAAAATAAGCAAGAGCATCTTATGAAATCTATACGAGAATTAGAGAAGCATCATTCATTGTATGTGGATGGAGATAAGAATTTGATAAAGATAAAGGATAGGGCATTCTGGGAATTATTAGAAAGTCAAAGTGATTCATGATTCGGCTATTAATAGGAGGATTACAGTTCTTCAATAATTAGTGAAATATATGACGGCTAAAACACATGGCTCTGGAAAGTTCACTCTACTAGGAACGTTGTTTATTTGGCCATCTAGCAAGCTTCCCAAAAATGGTCCATGGCAATAAGAAATTGGAAACCTGTACTGAATAGGTCTATTATTGAGTTTGAAGAACGCTTAATTTATTATATCCAACCGTCATTTTTATAAGGGCTCTTCATAAGTATAATTTCTTGTTTATTAATGGTACAGGCTCAAATTTTCCAGAATAATCGAAGAAATCAATATCAAGTTCACTTAGCTTAATTTTTATACGTTCAAATAATAAAGGTTCATCTTTATCCCAATTATCATATCTCATAAGACTAACCTTACCTGATCTGATATGAACTTTAATTAGTTGGAAGCTATCTATGTCACCATAGAGTTGTATGGCACAGCCGATGTAAATTCGTAGTACAGCTGGTAAGTCACCTAGATATTGTTTCTGGAACGTATAGCTATGGCTATCTTCTAAGTAGCCACTATTCATAATTTTATATGCTATGTTGCATGCCTCACCAATAATAAGTGGACTGCCAACTGAAAAGAGTATTTCTTTGGCTTCGTTTAAAGCTTCTTTGTAGGATGGGAAGAATGCTTTTATATCTATTTTTAAACTGTCTGGCATTTTGCTTTGTGCCTTACGTTTTTCAAACATGCCTAAAGCAAAATATACAATTAGATCTTCTTTTCGTTTACCGGATGATTCATCATAAACTTCATTACCGAAATGTTTTAGAAGAGCCTGATGTGCTTTATTGTGAGAGCCGCATATTTTCCGTATTTGATCTGAGAATTCAAATTCATTATTTGTAGGAATGCGGCCTAACTCAAGTGTGGTTTCCCAATAATCAGTAAATAACTCAATGTTACTTTCAATAACATCTTTCTTAATGCCTTTATTGATAGTATCTGATTTAAGTGCAAGTTGTCTTTGAGTCTTTTGTGCCCAGTCTCGCTTTATGTATTGGCGTTCGGATAAAAATACCTGTTCTTCTAGTTTGTCTTTAAAAATGATGAAAATGCCTTGGCCGACAGCAATGATATTTTCTTCAAGAGAGGATTCTATGTAATACCTAATTTCACCTTGGGAGTAATACTTCTGGAAAGTATTTCTGCTGGTGATTATGCCATCTTTATAAGGTGTGAACTGATTAGTGACGCTTTCACCTGCTACCATTACAGCAACTACTAGTATTTTATCTGCATGTCTCCAGGAGTTTATTAAAGTTCCAGTTCGTTCTTGTCTGTCTTCTATAACATTTAATACAAAACCTAAATTAACAATGTCTCTATTGCCGTAACCTTCATCTGCACGGTGTACAGGATCCCAGCCCGTGATATCAATACCATGTGCTTCTAGCTCCCTTACATCATCTCCTTTCCCGCAACCATAGTCTAAGACGCTGTAGTCACCATTAAGATAGTTATGCCTAGCTAAAGCCTGCATGGGCTGCGAAAGTTGGTTTCGATTAATTGCTGTTTTGTGTCGTTCTATTTCACCACTAAAGTTGGTATTATCCAATTGTGTGATTGGTCTGTCTGTTGATGCTTTAAGGCGGCCACTGTCATCTAAATAATGACCTTTTGATTTAATAAGTTTTTCCCAATTCTTCTTAAACCCAATCCGGCTAGTGTTTTCATATAAACCGATTGCTTCACCTTCAGATGTAATTTTTTCAAATAAAGATTTGAGTGGGTATGAATCAAGCACAAAAGTTTCTTTACGGTGAAGAATAGGGGGATTATCTGATTTAGAATAATCAGATAATCTAATGCTATTTTTTGTTAAATCTACAATTTGACTATATTTGAGTGATGGATAGCTTTGATCTTCAAAATCAGGGTAATTGAGATAGGTGATTTTAAAGTCATTTCTATAAAACTTAATAATATTCCAGCTATTCTCATTAATACTGTGCCTATCTAGGGTCTGTAGTATGAGATTAGCCAATGTATTAGGTAAATTGCTTAGGGCACTTTCATGGATATATATAGAACCGGGTAATTTTTTGCCAATATCTAGTTTTTTTATGAGATTTCGATATTCTGTAAAATCCATGGGTTCACTATGGGTTTAATTTTAAAAATGGTTATAAAACAATTTATTATAAACAATAAACTATTCTTAAAGCTATATAATTATAGAGTTATACGGTGTCGAGCAGGTGAATATTAGCAAGTATTTATAGGTAATAAATTCCGGTGACATAGTCATCTTGATGGGGGTCGACCAAAGAGTTTTAAACTATCTCAAAATTAGGATGAGAAAATATAATGAAACCAGTCTCAGTCTGTGATATGACGGTAATACGTGTAAGTTTAAAGAAGATTAATGAGGTTCTAATGAAATACATATGCATGATGTTTGGTTTTTTCTTTAGTCAGTCAGTTTTATCAGTGGGGTTATCTACTGAAGACATCTTTTCTCATGCTGAAAAGTATACACTTAAATTAAGAACGGATATATCTATACCGTTTATACACGATGATAAGGGCTCATTTAAAGGAACAGGTTTTTTAGTTAATAAGAAAAAAGGCTGGATACTGACTAATGCGCATGTTGCAGGAAGATCACCTTCAAAAATAGAAGGCATGTTTAAAGGCGGCGAGTACTATAAATTAAATAAAATTTATATCGATCCTGTAATTGATCTTGCCATTTTGAAAATCGATTCTGGAAAGATACCAGCGAATGCATCTGAAGCGGAATTAGATTGTGAAAGTGAATATAGAACAGGCCACCCAATCGGAACATATGGCCATCCCTGGGAAGTATCGTTTACGGCTACTAGAGGCATAATATCAGGTGTTACCTATGTACAAGAAGATGAATGGATACAAGTCGATGCACCTATAAATCATGGTAATTCGGGCGGGCCATTAATAAGCCTTGAAACGGGAAAAGTCATAGGCATAAATTCTGCCGTAGCAAATGATGATAAGACAGAAGGGTTAAACTTTGCACTTCCAATCAGATCGGTATGTACAGTTATAGAATTATTAAATAAAGGCATAGACCCATCACCTATCAATCTTGGTATTATATTTTATAAATCAGAAGATAATAGTGATTTAAAAGTAGCTTACGTGGATAAGAGTATTAACAAGGCTATTCAAAAAGGCGATATTATAAAATCGGTTTCTCAAAATAATAAATTAATAAGCACTAATTACTTGATGGATGTTTTGCGAGGGAAAGATAAATTTATTGATGCAGTTGTAGAAAGAAACGAAAAGGAGGTTTCAGTTGCATTGAAAACACCTAAAATACCGCCTGTATTAGGTGCAAAAGGAATATATTTTTCAGGTATGTTATTAACGACTGATTATATTATTACAGACGCGACTGATATCAATCAAAAAGGATCTTGGCTCGTCAATCATGTTGATGATGGATCATCCGCTGTATCAAATGGTATTAGTGAATGGGTATTTATAGAGGAATTTAATAATAAGTCTTTTCGTTCAGTTAATAGTCTGTATGAATATTTGAACTCTATTGATGTTAATTCAACAATAAAATTAGAAGCTAAATGGTTTAAAGAATCTGATCATAGAAATTACGGTTATGAGCAGATTGAAGTTGAATTGTATGATCTAGAACGTATCACTATTAATAAATAATATAATCTATTTAGATG
>JADGFH010000130.1 GCA_016743925.1 Labilibaculum sp. | reverse complement strand
CAAGCTACATTCTCAAGATTTTTTGGACAACCATTTATGCCTTGCAATCCAAACATTTATGCTGAAATGCTAGGTGAAAAAATGGATCAACATAACACAAATGTTTTTCTAATTAACACTGGCTGGAGTGGCGGTTCTTACGGTACTGGTTCAAGAATCAAATTAAAGTACACCAGAGCTATGGTAGATGCAGCTTTAAAGGGAAAATTAAATTCTGGAGAATTTATTGAAAATAAACTTTTCCACGTTAATGTACCAACAAGTTGTGAAGGTGTACCAACAGAAATTCTTAGTCCGATTAACACTTGGCAAGACAAAGATAAATATCAGAAAACGGCTGAAAAATTAGCCTTGAAATTTTCAAATGACTTTGATAAATCCTACGGTCAACAAAATCTTGATCCTAACGTAATTTCTCAATGTCCTGGTAAATAAATAACTAAAGAGCCTCATTGGAGGCTCTTTTTATTTAAATGAGTAATCTTTCAACAACTTCATTCCAAAGTCATAGTAAGACATCTGAAGCGCACCCTCCTCTTTTCTTATGTGAGTCACACAAAGTGTTTTCACTTTCTCTTTTCTATTCATCACGATTCCATTAATCTGATCTTCCTTTCCTGTTTGAGTGTGAAAAGCTAAAATAGCCTCCTTAGAAAAAGCAGTCGTTTTTCTCGACCAATCATCGAACCATTTTTGACGCATTATTCTTGAATCTTTGTTATATAAGGTTGATGATGACCAAATATAAAATTTCCTTTCATCTAATTTACGATAATGAACCGTTTCTCCATCCCATCTTACCTCTTCTAACTTTCTTTTTGCTAGATAAGACACTACCAGAAAGGTAAAGGGTTCCATACCTACAAAATAAAAGTTAGCTACAAAATCTTTAACTGAAGAATAATTCCCTATTTCCAAAACCATAACACCCCTACTTTTTCGATATGGCGGTTTATGCTCATGTTTTTCGAAGGCTCCATTCAGTAAACATGCTGAAAATCCTTTTTCGTGGCACATCATCCAAGTACCCTCTGCCATTTTATCTTTGGGAAATAGCACCTTATAATTATCTATTTGGTACAAACTTGGAAACAAAGCCTCTCTTAAAGGACTTTCATCTCTATTTGTTGTAAAGTAAAAGTCA
Organism: Labilibaculum sp.; assembly: GCA_016743925.1. Lineage (GTDB taxonomy): Bacteria > Bacteroidota > Bacteroidia > Bacteroidales > Marinifilaceae > Labilibaculum. The sequence goes on along the minus strand of JADGFH010000130.1, from coordinate 9,927 downwards.
TCAGTTCCAATTGGGATGTAAGTTAATGTGCACATAAATCATCTCTAAACCTTATGGTAGAATAAGCGACACCAAAATCCTCGTTCAGCTTAATATCAGTAAATTCCTTTTCTATTGCAATTCGAATAATTGCCATATGATGAATCGCATGCTCGATATTGTAAACCAATTCTCTTTCTAAACTAGTATTTATTTCAAAACCATCTTTCTTCAGCTTATCGTAACTTACCATCAGCTTCAGTTGAGCATCAGTATCAATTTGATCAAACCATTTTAATACTTCCTTAAATCTACTCACAGCCACACACTTTTCCCTTTCAGTTTTAATGCAATGCTCTCGTTTATCGTAACTTAATTCACTTTTTTGCAGGCAACTATCTCTTAAAATATCATAAAATTCAACGATATGACGGATGTGTTTACCAATCGAATTCTGCATCAAGAGATCAAGCGAAACAGCATACTGCTCGTCTGATAGATCATCACATAGCTTTATTAGCTGATTAATAATGGTTTTAGACGCTGATAAGATTTGCATAGACTAAATATGTGTAGTTAATATTTATTCACAACAAGATATCAAATTATCAAAATAAATCATAACAAAGCATTTTATTATTGCTTGAACGTCGGTTGAATTACAATATTCTGTATTTTAGAATATAGAATAACATCATATCACACCGATTTACTTCATCTGTCTATGAAAATTAAATTTCCATTCTACCTCTCAAAATGGTTTCATTTCGAATTTTGGCCTTTCTGGATTTTCTATTTTCCTGTATATGGTTATGGATTGTATTTAGCCATTAAAGCTCGATCATTTTCCTATTTCACTGCTGCTAATCCAGGTATGAAATATGGAGGTGCATTTGGAATGGATAAAATGGAAATTCTGGATTTATTAGATCAGGAGTACATTCCAAAGGGTTTCTTATCAAAAAAAGGAACAAGCGCACAAAGTATTGCTGAACAAATGAAGGAGGCAAACATTTCTTTTCCAGTTGTGTGTAAGCCTAATGTTGGAGAAAGAGGTATTGGAGTTGAAAAAATCGATTCAGAAATAGACTTGGCTTCCTTTTTAAATTCACAAAACCAAGATATTCTTGTTCAGGAATTTATTGATTTCCCTATTGAATTAGGCGTTTTCTATCATCGATTTCCCATTTCGTTAAAAGATGGAATTACATCTATCGTTAGAAAAGAATTTCTTAGCATTACAGGTAATGGAAAAGCTAAATTTGGAGACTTAGTAAAGGAAAATATAAGAGCAAAAGGAAGAATCTTCTATCTTAAAAAGAAATATAAATCCAAATGGAAACAGGTAATCCCATCAGGTATTAGTTACAAACTAGAACCTATAGGAAACCATAATCGCGGAACAAAGTTTTTAGATGGAAATCATTTAATAAATGACCAATTGGTTGCCGTTTTTAGAAGCATTTCAAAACCATTAAAAGGGTACAATTATGGCCGTTTTGATTTAAAAGTTAATAGTTTGGCCGATCTACAAATAGGAAAAAACATCAAAATAATTGAGCTGAACGGAGCAAATTCAGAACCTGCACATATTTACGATCCCGATTATCCAATTTTTAAAGCGTATAAAGAAATTACAAAACACATGAAACTGATTTATGAAATCAGTACAGAAAATAGGAAACTTGGATTTAAACCAGAACCATTTAGTATGGTATTAAAAGGGCTTTATGAACACCTATTTCCAAAGAAGTAATTATAACAATTTATATGAACAAAAAAAGAGGTTTTCCATTAGGAAAACCTCTTTTTAATTCATTGTATTATCTAGAAAGTGAATGCAATTTCTACTTCTATTTGATTCATTTCAATTTCGATAGATTGACTTGGGTCCATTGGATTTGAACCTTTCACATTTGCTGGTAATGCATAAACTAGTGCTAAATGAAGCGCTTTTCCTGAATCACCAAGAACTTTTGAACAACCTAATGTTACATGATCCTCAATTACTCCAGGAGCCAACATATTAAACATTACTTCTGATTTTTGTATTGGTTGATCACAATGAGAATATCCTCCACGGAATGTCCAAGAATCAACACCAGCATACTCAACACCAAATTTTAGAACACCGATATCTTCCCAGCCAAAACCTGCTCCAGCATCATCACCAAGTCCTTTGAAGTTTGGATTAGGAAACATATTTCCTTGTGCATCAAAACCTACAGGAGAAGCAATACTCATATCCATAGGATTTGAAACTGAAGCAACATCAGTATAATTAATAGCTTTATAATCCGCCATTACAGTCCAATCTTCATTGATTTCATATGCTAAACCAACAGTCCATGTAGAAGGAATATTGAAATCTCCTTGCTCTGCAAATAATCCAGCATAATCATCAAATTCACTCATATAAAGCATGGTTTGATAACTAGCTCCTAAATGTAAACCTTTAGCCAATTCACCCATATAACCAAACTTAACTCCATAGCCAAATCCATTGTCATGACCATTTCCTGTTAATTTTGTCGCATCAGTAGACATTCCCATTCCTCCAAATGGAGCCAAACCTTTAGCTTCAAAATATTGGTAAGCTAATAATGCTGTTACACCAAAACTGTGTTTTTCAGCTATTTTTCTTGAATAAGTTAAACCAACAAACATTTGAGCTAAATCAACTCCTGTGGTTTCAGAACTTGTATCTCCAAAAGTCATCGTAGGATAATCAGTGTTCATTCCACCATTACCAAACACTGTTGCAGAGAAACTACTATTCTCATTAATCATCCAATTTGCCCCCATACTTGGCATTAAAAATAATTTAGAGTCACTTTCGACAGTACCTGGAGCTAATGGAAACATTGACATATCCGAACCACTTCCAATAGTATATTCACGATTTGGATTAAAGAATCCAACACCAACTTGGTACTGTTTTCCAAGAAAAACATGACCCGCAGGGTTACCATTAATTAAAGAGTTTTTGTACCAAGCAATACCTGCTCCACCTAAACCTTTATTTTGAGCGCCATATCCCACTCCAAAATATCCATCTGTAGCTTTAACAGATTGAGTTGAAAAAATTCCAGCCAGTACAAATAAGGCTGAAAAAATGATTTTAGTAGTTGTTTTCATATTCTATTTTTATTAGGTTTTTCTATTTGGATTCATGAACAAAATACAAACTCTATAATTATCCATACATGTTATATATCATATATCTACATATCAAACCTATCACATCTTAAACTATCTAAATATTAAGTGTTTACCAAAATATTTTTTACGAGAAAAATACTATTTTAACCCATTGTAAATAAAACAGATACAAATGTTGAATTAAATCAATAACACAACTGATATTATCCATTTACTCCGTCGATAAATGTCTATTCATTTTCCTGCTTTTCGAATGATCTAAAAAGAAAAAAGCCTCTTCGATATTAATCGAAAAGGCTCTTTAAAATAGAATGCAAAATTTAGCATCCCCCAGCTACTTTTTTCTTCTTTTTTCTTTTCTTGATTTTAGGTTTCACTGTAGTACTTGCACTACTATTTGAAATCACTGCACTACCTCCACCCAGTGCCATACTAGCACCTTTACGGAAATCATACTTTGCAATTTCATCATCAGCAAGAACTGATTTTGGAGCTGTTGGGTTCAAAATAGTTTCAGCCCAATAATTTAAACCACCTTGCAGAACGTAATTATTTTCAAAACCCAATTGTCTGGTTAACATCCATGCTTCATTAGCTTTCAGATGTCCATTTGAATAAAACACATTCATCTTTACTCCTTGATCAAGAAAATCTGCCCATTCTTCAGAAAGAAGATCGGCAAGTGGGATATTAATAGATCCCTGAAGATTATATTTTTCATACTCATTTTGAGTTCGCACATCAATTAATTGAAGACTTGGATCCTTCTGAACCAATAGATCTGCAATTTCATCTGTACTTACAAATTGAGTACCCTCGCGAACCTCTTCAAGTAACTCTCCTGCTGTTAATTTGAAAGGTTTTGTTGTATTTTCTGGCACTGCAGCTATAATAATTCCTAAAGGAATCAAAACTGAGGCTAATATCAATCTCATTTTCATATGATTGTTTTTTTAAGTTACCTGAGCTTAACTCAAGTTAAATTAAAATACTTTTTAAGTCAAGATTTCTCTTCAAAATTAATACTCTTCCCTTGGAAATTTCTTTTCAGCCCATTCGCCTACCCAAAACATCGCCAAAGCAACTAATATCAATCCAAGTGCAAATACTCCTCGAGGAATATCCAATATTTCGTTCATAGTTGGAGCACCAATAAAATCAGCTTTATACATTTCTTCCCACAAAGGATAACCTTCAGTAAAAAATATGATTCCTAAAACTAATCCGCCTACAAATGCAAGTGCATCTAATTTTCCAATCGATAAAGCACAAAATGCTGTACCTGGGCAAAATCCTCCAACAATAAAACCAACTCCCATAACTGTTCCTCCAACCATAGCTGAAGTTAAGTAAGTAGGATTAACATAGATATAACTCAAATCCATCCAACCAAAAAGGCTGAAGAATAACATTCCGATCATTGCTGTAATTGCAGCAGTAAAAAATACTTTTAACACAGTTGTATCGTAACCGTAAAACATACCAGCTAACTTACGACTAGAAGAGAATCCACTAGATTCAAGGACAAAACCAAATCCAATTCCTATTAATAATGCAATTAATAAATTGGTATCCGGTGAAATTATTTCATTTACAATTAATGGTGCCATATTTTATTTCTTTATTACATTAATAATTAAATCCAGTTTTTACGGAGAAAGTAAGCCAAGGAGAATGCTGTTCCAAATATAAACGCCATCGTAATAAATCCGCCAACGGATAATACAGCCATTCCACTTAATGCAGATCCACTTGTACAACCTCTTCCCAATTGAGATCCAAAACCAAATAGTATACCACCCAAAATGGCAAACATTATTCTTCTTTTTGAAGTAATTTTTGGAGAATGTTCAACTTTGAATTTTAAGCGCTTTGCAAAAGCACCTGAAAGAAAGCCACCAACCAAAACGCCAAGCATTTCGAAAACCAACCAAGATTTCATAGGGTTTGCATGTGATTCATTATATTCTGAATAAAAAGCAGAGTTTTCAGCGTGAGAAGGCATAACCGTATTCACTGTGGTAACCACTGCACTTTTAATAGCTCCACTAGCTCCAAGTCCTCGACCCGAAACAAAATTAGCAGCCAAAAGTACGAGACCTAGCAATACCCCACCAACATATGGATTCAGGTATTTTGTTTTTTTCACTTCGCTCATAATTATATTGTTTATATAGTTTTTACAGATAAATTAGATTCACATTTAGTATTAATAAAGCCATCTACTAGCCTGCCCTGCATTCGATATAATAAATCGAAGCATCACACTTCCGAATAGAACAAGAACAACAGGAATTGCAACAGGAATTTTATAACCTTTCAATTCTAATCCTTCTAATATTGCAGGTACTATCATTCCTAAAACAACAACAAACCCCCAAAATGGGGCTGTATAAGGTCCTCCTAATAATAAATTTGCAGCATCAATTTGCACCTGTGTGCTTGCAAGGAATCCCATGAACATATGAATGATCAAGAACAACTCAATCCCAATTATCATTAAATCTAATTGAGCAAATCGTTTTCTTTCTACATGATTTTTAGACATCCAAATTACAACAGCTGAACCAGCCGATAAACCTGAAGCTAAAAATAACGGTCCCATAATCGAAGTGTTCCACAGCGGTCTGGCATTAAATGCTGAAAATAAAATTCCCGTATAAATTCCAAGAATTGCAGATGAAATCAACATGATCCAAGCCAGAACTTTTTTATTTTTCTGAAAAAAACCAATTAGTTCATTAATAGCATCAAATTTCCAATCCCATTTTGGAAAAAGCTCCTTAATATGAAGAGCACTCCAAATAATAGAAACCGGTGTTACTACCATTAATGTCCATGCTCCCCATGACATAGGAGATTCTAAACGAATGGTTGTATACAATCTCCAAAAGTAAAGTTTGTGATGTAAATCTAAGAACAAAGCAATTAAACCTAGTGTTAATGCTATTGGAGCCAACATAGGCGCAATCTTAACTGCTGTGCTGTATTCATTTTCTTTACCTCTTAGGTAATACAAAGCCGCAAAAAACAGTAATCCAGCCGCTAAACCACCTAAAAATAAATAAGTTGGTATCTCCCAGTGCCAAACATGTAACTGAGGATCGATTAGTGGGTTATTTCTACCACTTACAATTATTTCTTCTCTCATTTTGTGATTTTTTTCAGATTAGGAAATACAATTGAGGTTTCGTACCGGCCTCTGGAATTAAAGTTTTATACTTTCTCTTTTTCAAGATCTCTGAAACCTCACTTCTTGGATCATCCAAATCACCAAAATACATACACTTGGTTGGGCAAACTGCTATACAAGCTGGTTGCATACCATCTTTTACTCTGTGCAAACAAAATGTACATTTATCCACATATCCTTCAGGATGAACAAATCGTGCATCATAAGGACAAGAAGTAATGCAGGCACTACAACCAATACATTCGTTTTTAGTTACCATTACAATTCCTCCATCGGAATAGTGACTTGCTCCAGTCGGGCAACAACGCACACAAGGTGAATTCTCACAATGATTGCACCTTTCTGATCGCAATTCAATTTCCAATTGTGGATAGGTACCATCAGTAACCTCAACAATCCAGTCTCGGCAGTAACCAATAGGCACATCATTCTCGGTTTGGCAAGCTACCACACAGTCGCTGCAACCCACACATTTTTTTGTATCAATAGCCATTGCATATCTCATAGCTTACACCTCCGATTTTTTGTTATCTAATCTAAAAGTCACAAAATTTCCACGCATTCCTGTTCCACCCATAATCGGATCGACCATTACATTTGTAATCAATTGTGTATCACTAATACCTTTTCCGAAAGCACGAGTCATTCGTTTATCTGTATGTCCAAAACCATGAACCATATATACAGAATCCCAACGAATACGTTCCGTCACTCTTACTTTTATTTGAAAATCAGAAATTACACCATCTTGATTTTCCAGGAAGATATATTGATCGTTCGTTAAATCCCATTCTTTCGCTACTTTCGGGTTTATCCAAACCGTATTTTCATCCATTAAATCAGTTAGATTAGGATTGTTTGCAGTACGACTAAAAGTATGCATTGGCGCACGACCATAAATCAATCTGTAAAAGCCTTCTTCTGGTTCTGGATGTTGTGTGAATTTAGGCATTGGATCAAAACCTTCTTCCTCTAATGCTGTTGAATACAACTCGATTTTACCTGTATTTGTATTAAACTCTACATCTTCATTATCACCAAAATACAAATCATCAAATTCACGAGTCATTCGCTTAACACCGATTCTTTGCATTTCCTCTAATGAACTACCAACTTGCTTTAGTTCCCAATCTATTTCTTCTTCGATATTCTCAAATGGGAAATACTGTAACAAATCAAGCTTTTTAGCCAATTCTCTTGCCATCCAATAAGCAGGCTTTGTATTGTATAATGGATCAACAGCAGGCATTCGTAGAGCGATACTTGGTTCACGTCCTTGAGATACACGTAATGAATCATATCGCTCCATATAAGTACATTCAGGAAGCACAACATCGGCATAACCTGTTATTTCCATTGGCATTGTATCCACAACAACCAAAAGATCTAAAGCATTCATTGCCGCAATTGTTTTTTGCTGATCTGGTAAAGTATTTATTAAGTTGGTTCCGTTCACGATCCAACCACGAATCGAACAATCAAATTCAGGTGTTGGTATCGATGCATCACAAACTCCAGAAGCCAAGGCTAAATCAGCTAATTCATACTTTCCACCCATTGCGTTACGCCAGTTTTTATTTGGCTTTGGAAAGGTTGGAAGTTTAAAATGAGGTACAGTAGCTTTTTCAGGATTGTAGTATCCTCCTCTTCGTCCCCAGCTACCCAATAATGCATTTAATATTGCAACCGCACGCAACCTTTGTGTATCATCACCATACCAAGTTACATGACGACCTGGATGTACAATAACAGCAGGAGCTGCATTTGCCATTTCACGGGCAGTTTCTCTAATTTGCTCAGGCTTTATAGTAGTTACTCCGTAAGCCCACTCTGGCGTATACGACTGAACATGAGCTTTTAACTCTTCAAAACCAAAAGCATATTTTTCGATATATTCCTTATCAAATAATCCTTCATTGATAATCACATTCATCCATGATAACAAAAGAGCAATATCTGTAGAAGGTTTTATTGGTAACCAGTGCTTGGACTTACTTGCAGCCGTTGAAAATCTAGGATCAACAGTGATAATCGTTGCTCCTTTATCAATTGCATCAGACATTTCCTGAACTTGTCCATTGTGCATATTCTCACCAAGATGTGAACCAATCAACACCAAGCATTTTGTGTCTCGAATATCCGTATTCTCAGGAGAATTAATTCCCTGTCCATAAGTTGCTAAAAACGCAACTTCTCGGGGGCCACGACATTGTGCGTAGGAAGGTGCAGCAATATTATTAGAACCGAATCCCTTAAGAAGCTTACCAAAATATTTTCCTCCAGAACCATGAGTAAATAAAGCAGTACATTCCGGACCATGCTCTTTTTTAATCTGTTTCATTTTAGAAGCTATAAATTCAAAAGCTTCATCCCAACTTGCTTCTCTGTATGTTTGTTCTCCGTTCTCTTCAACTCTTAACAAGGGTGTTTTTAATCGATCTTCATCGAAATACATCCCAACTCCTCCAGTACCTCTAGGACAAAAACGGCCATTACAATTAGGATCGTCATCGTTTCCGATTATTTTCTTAATTCTACCATTTTGATCTTTATGCACCCAACCAGCACATTTCCAAAAACAAACCTCACAATAAGTTGGTGTTCTGGTAAAATCATAAGGCCCTTTAAAGAATGACTGGTTTTTCTTGAGTAAATTATCAGCAAACGTCTCTAATAATCCACCTCCAAAAATAACCCCAGCTGCACTTAAGGAACTTATTTTAATAAACTGTCTTCTGCTTTTCATGTTGTGAAAACTTTAAACTTGTACACATTAACACATATAGAAACATACATCTATGGATGTAAACATATCTAAAAAGATAAATCAAAAACATGCTCTACAGCATAAAGCTCTTCTTTATAATGGATCTTAAAAAAAGAAAAGCGCCCAATACACTGAAACAAACAAACATATAACTATTTAGATTTTTACTAAATTACATTTGTCGCAAATTTTCTTCATTTACAGCTTTGAACATCCTACAATATCCTCAATTTAAATATATTGAGAATATTCTCATTTAGATTTATGATTTAAAATTACAGATCAATTTCTACATAAAATTACTATTTAGAATCAAAGAGAGTCAAAGTCTTGAGGTGAATTGGCATTCGAAAGCAGTTTTGAATTGTAATATGGTAATTCATCCGTTATTGGAAATGTCTTTCCATTAAGTAAATCTAATAGTTTCATCATTTTATAATTACCCAACAATAATTCTTTTTCGATTGTAGGTAAACAGGATGAGCTAAAAACAGATATTAATGGCTGCCTTCTATCTGTGTCATCAATAGGACAAATAAAATCAGCATCCTTTATATTGGAGAGTAAATCTAAAAATAACTGTACAGGGACATTTGGTACATCACAAGAAATCACAGCATAATAATCAGCTTTTACAGCTTTTAAACATGAATATATTCCTCCAATTGGTCCACAATCTTTTATTTCATCAGCTATAACTGGAATATTTAAATAGGCATAGCAATCCTTATTTGAACTAATGACAAGCCGATCACAAATTGGTTGTAAAGCTTCAATAGAATATTCAATTAGTCTTTTCCCCTTATGCACTATCATACCTCTGTCT
>JADGFH010000129.1 GCA_016743925.1 Labilibaculum sp. | reverse complement strand
ATGCACACGAGCCTGAGAACTACATTTATTCTCGATACCGAAATCCTACTACGGTAGCTGTTGAGAAGCAAATCATGGAATTAGAAGATTGCAATTGGGCACTTTTGGTGGAAACAGGAATGGCGGCAATTGATGTGGCAGTTTCGGTTTTTCAAAAAGGAGCAGAAACTCGTCCGTGGTTATTTTTTCATGAGATTTATGGCGGAACCAATTCCTTTATTGATACGGTATTGATAAAAAGAAGAAATTTGGATGTACACCGCTTTTATGCCAAAGAAGGTTTATATGATTTCGTGGAATTGGAGAAAATGCTGAAAGAAATTCAACCTGAATTCTTGTATTTCGAAGCAGTATCGAATCCGATGTTGATTGTTGCTGATGTGAAACGTATCATGTCTTTGGCCAAGAAATACAATGCCAAAATTATTGTAGACAATACTTTTGGAACTCCATACCTGTGGAAGCCATTGCAAGATGGAGCAGACCTAGTTATTCATTCTGCTACAAAATACATGAGCGGACATGGGAACATAACTGCTGGTGTAATTTGTGGTAATGATGAGGAGCTGATGAAAGAAGCCATTGAATATCGCAAGTGGGTGGGTCATTTCATTAGTCCAGATGATGCTTACCGATTAGGAACACAGCTAAAAAGTTTCGAATTGCGTTTCAAGCAACATTGCGACAATGCTCAGGCTTTGGCAGAATACCTAGAAAATCATCCGCAAATTGAAGAGGTTTTGTACCCTGGATTGGAATCTCACCCAACAAGAAAAGAAGCTGTTGATTTATTTGGAGACAAAGGTTTCGGAGGTATGCTTACTTTCGATATAAAAGGAGAATCGGATGAGGATAAAAGAGAGAAGTGCAATCGCTTTATTGCTGCCTTAGAAGATACCATTCCATTGGTGCCAACATTAGGCGAAGTAGATACCATTTTACTACCCGTAGAGCCGGTATGGGGCGCAAAATACCCTCTGCCTGGTGTTATTCGTTTATCGGTTGGAATTGAGAATATCGAAAAGCTAAAATGCTTGATTGGCGATGCTTTGAAGAATTTATAAAATATGGGGACACGTTACGGCGTGTCTAATTACCTATTATTTTTTCTAGCGATTATTGGTTACTGCTAGAACTTCATTACAGACTTCCTCGAGAGTTTTGCCTTTTACAAAAACGATATGTTTAGCAAACTTGAACACATCAAAAACGATATGCTCAATTAATTCTTTTTGAACATTAGTAAATTTGCGACGTTCATAAATGAATTCTAATGCTTCTTGTTTATCCTCACAAGGAAATAAAAGAATTACGTTTTCATATGGATGTAAAGCATTCTTGATGCGATCAAATTCGAAATTAAATCCAGATGCATTATTACCTCCACCAAAATCAAATATGCAATTTTGGTAATCTTCGAGCATTCTTTCTATTGCATAGGCATCAAAAATTTTCCATATTGGTAGATGGCCATTATTCCTGCTTTTTCAAACAGGTTTTTCATGTGATCATTGTCATATCCGATTTCTTTATAATAATCAAATCGAATATCATCGATTGAAATGAATGGTTTGTTTAGTTTTTCTGAAAGCAATTTTGAAGTTGTTGTTTTTCCAACAGCAACAGGGCCAATAAGAAGTATGTCTTTCATTTTTGAATAATATGTAATTGTAAGAATACGCCGTTGTTTGTCCTTTTTATGTATAGATACTTAATGGTCTTGCTGATGTTTTTTTTGTACTAAACTTTCAATTCGCTCATCAACGCCCATGATAATTTAGTATTTATTGTAATTTTTCTTCTTTTATAAAGTGTATTCCTTATTTTTTCTGGTTCTTCTTTTTAGGATAAGTTTTATCCTTCCACTCTCTAAAGTCTTCATGCGTGTTATAGAAATAATAATCAATGAGCATTCCTATCAATATTGCATAACTGATTAAAAAAGTCATGACAAATACCAAATAAATATAGTTCGTGTTCTCAAGTAAAGTATTAATGAATTCAATTTTTCTCAATAAAGTATTTACGGTGAATACCGATAAAAAGAGGGCTGGAAAAAAATTGAACACCATTGCAATAAGTGTTAAATTTCGATGATGTGTAATAATATCATCTGAAAATATGTAAGATACTTTTCTTTTAAAAAAAGTATATACTATTAAGACAACTGGTAGTATAAATAATAGAAAGGTAATAAATCCGTATTCACTATCCATAATCTAAGTTAATTTCAAAAATAGTTTACAACACCATATTGGATGACTAAGTTGCATCAATGTATTTTTTGTTCATGAATCTACAAAACAATAATAGGTAAATAAAAGATTATCTGAGAGTAAAAATAGGCAAGGACAGCTTGTAAACTATTTTATTACTTCAACAGGATACCAATTTTGAAACCGGCAGTAAGGGTAATTGGCGTTACTGAATCAGCACCTAAAAAACCGTAATGATAAACTTTGTCATCATCATTATTCTCGCTATAACCATAGCCTAGGCCAAAGTACATATCTAAAAGAAATGTATCATTAAAAACGTACTGCTTACCTACAATGATGTTAATAGCCATAGACCAATTTGATTCTCGGTCATCACCATTAGAAGAATAACCAGGAAGATAATCGTAATTGTTCCATCTTTCATAAGAATAGGTAGAGAAAGCAATTTCTGGTTTCACGTAAGTTCCCTTTAAAACATGAGCATAGCGCATGCCTTTCAAATTGAAATCTGGATTTTTTATAAATTTCATTCCAAACTTGGCAAAAGCTCCGCGCGGATTTTCATCATCCCCATCTACCCCTAAGCCGATAATACCTAAGCTTGCTTCCCAACTTCTCGATGGGCGAATGAGCTTTTCATATGCAAATGTTGTGTTTCCGGTTAATGGAGCCAGAAAATCTACTTTAAGAGCATGTTTTTTTTGATTCTCATAGGTTTCCTTTCCGTACAAAGAATGTGAAAAAGATAGCTCTTTTCCATTGCCTAAAATAATTTTGGTAATATGATTTTTATCTATCCCAAATAGAATGTCGTTTGACATTTCTGGCAACATATACTTGACTTCATCAGTTAATACTTCTTTTACCTTACAGGAAATAGTATCCTTGCTTGTTTTAATAATTCGATCCTGTGCACTAAGCTGATAAGATGAAAAAAGGAGGATAGGCAATAGGTATTTTAATAATCTCATTTTTATTATGAATTAATTTGAGCGATTATATTATTTTGTTGCGAATATGTGAACTTAACAAAAAAATAATTTATAATCTAATTAAATGTAAAATACCGATAAAAAAAAGGGTCACGACATGTCGTAACCCTTTTATTCTTATTTAGTATTTGTTATTGTTGCAAGGCATCATTATCATTCATTCGATCGATTAATGTTTGGGGTAATTTCTTCTTTACCTTGGCACCCAATTCTCGAATATTTTCTGCTCTACGTACCAGATTTCCACTACCATCATACAATTTCTTCATGGCATCTTGGTAAGAGTTCTTAGAAGTGTCCATTTGTTTGCCAAGTTTTATCATATCGTCAACAAAACCAACCAATTTGTCGTAAAGCAAACCACCTTGTTTGGCAATTTCCATTACGTTCCTATTTTGCAGTTCTTGTTTCCAGATAGATGCGATGGTACGCAAAGTTGCCAAAAGGGTAGAAGGACTAACAATTACAATTTTATTGTCCCAGGCATAGTTAAACAATTCCTGATCGTATTGTACAGCCATTGCAAAAGATGATTCAATCGGCATAAACATCAGAACAAAATCTGGTGAGTTTATCGACTCAGAACTTTGATAATGTTTGTCGGCCAATTCTTTTACGTGAGCTTTCATCGAAACAATGTGGTCTTTCTGGAATTTTTCTGCATCCACATCTCCAATAGAATTTACAAATCGCTCATAAGCAACCAAGGATACTTTCGAATCTACAATTACATGTTTCTCTTCAGGCAAATGAATAATCACATCCGGACGAATGGTTTGTCCTTCGCTATTTTGCATCACCACTTCACGTTCGTATTCTTCACCTTTAGTTAAGCCCGAACGTTCCAAAATTCTTTCCAAAACAACCTCGCCCCAATTTCCCTGTTTCTTTACATCACCTTTTAAAGCTTTGGTTAGGTTATTAGCTTCGTCACTAATTTTAGAATTTAGTTCGTAAAGCTTCTTAACTTCTTCTTTTAGGCTGATTTTATCACGAAGCTCACGATCGTAGGTTTCTTCTACCTTCTTCTCAAAAGATTGTAGTTTTTCCTTTATCGGCCCCATGATATCACTCATGTTCTTTTGGTTCGATGAAGTAAACTCCTTCGTATTTTCTTTAAGGATTTTGGTCGCAATATTTTCAAATTCGATTGTGAACTTTTTTTGAAGTGCTTCCAGTTCTATTTTTTGATTTTCAAGTCTTTCTTCTAGGTTTTTTCTTTCTGTGGCTGAAATGGAAACTGAACGAGTCAGTTTTTCATTCTTTTCACGTTCCAAATTCACAACTTCGTTTAATTCTATCTTCTCACGTTGAAGGTTAATCGCACGTTCCTCTAAAATAGATTGTTGGTGAGAAAGTTCACTCTTTTCTTTTATGTAGGTATTCTCTTGCTTCAATAAATCTTCACGATACGTAGCAGCATTTTGAGATATCTTCTTGCGCATGATTAACCAGCCAATAATGATTCCCTTAATAATTCCAATTGCTATGTATAAAAATTCCATCTATTTTAAATTATATTTTACGACCTAATAAATAGGCTTTTCAAATTGCTTTAGTTCCATGTTTTCTCCATCGAAAACAGCATAAGTAAAGTTGGTTACCCAATCGCCAGTATTTATGTATCGGCTTTGATTATTTAAATCAATATCACACGGCCAATGTCGATGACCAAAAACAAAGAAGTCGAAATGTTCTTTTTTTAATTCATCTTTTGCATATAGAACCAACCATTCTTTATCAACACCTCTAAAACTATCGGCCTCTATTTTTCCATTGCTTAACCTACTTTGTCCTGACCATTTAAGGGCCAGCCAAATTCCAAAGTTAGGGTGAATACGAGCAAAGGACCATTGTAAAAAAGGACTTGTGAAAATTTTCTTTAGCATTTTATAACTTTTGTCATATGGGCCAAGTCCATCTCCATGTCCTAAGAAAAATTTCTTTCCTTGTAGTTCTGTTTTCATGATATCTCGGTGTACAATTACACCAACTTCTTCTGGTAAGTAATCAAATACCCAAATGTCATGATTTCCGGTAAAGAAATGAACTGGGATACCAGAGTCTGTAATTTCGGCAAGTTTGCCGAATACTCTTGTAAAACCTCTCGGAACGGCTCTTTTATATTCAAACCAGAAATCAAATATATCACCCATCAAGTAGATTTCTTCAGCATCAATTTTAACCTGATCGAGCCACTTTACAAATAATTTCTCGCGTTCACGATTGTTCGCCATAGAAGGAGCTCCTAGGTGAACATCAGATGCAAAGTATATTTTTTTATTTTCGCTCATATAAAGTAATGCTTGAAAAAATAAGGGGTATCGATTATTAGAGTTATTTTACGTACTCAGCAACTTTTTCTTCCAAAGCCAATCCATAAAGATTTTTTCCAACAATCTCACCACGCTTGTCAATAAGGTAATTTGCAGGAACTTGTTGAATGTTATAAAGTCGAGTAGCCCTTACACTACCTGTTTTTACATCGCAAACATTGGTCCAGGTCAACTTATCATCTTTAATTGCTTTTTTCCACAATTTTTCATCCTGATCAACAGAAATTTGATAGATATCTAAACCTTTGTTTTTGTATTTTTTGTAAATCTTTTTAAGCGTTTGGTTGTGCTTTCTTGAATTTGCATCTTGAGATGCCCAGTAACTCAAAATGACGAATTTCCCATTTAATGAACTAAGGCTAACTTCTTTATTTTTAGTGTTTGGAAGTGTTATATCAGGAAAACCAGCACCTTCTTCTTGTATTAGTTGTTTGATTTTTAAATTGGCCAAGTTCTTTTCTAAGGTCTTGTAATTGTGTAAAATTGCTTTTGTGAATTCATGCTCAGGGCGCAATGCTTTCATCGAGGAAGCAACAATCTTAACATATTGAATGTCATCATTTTCGTTAAGTGTGAATGTTTTATCATCTAATTTCTGATAAAGAGCCATATAACTAGCTAATGATGTAGCATTCTTCATTACAAAATCAACTGAAAATTCTCTTTGTTTTTGAAGAGTTTCAACATATTGGGCCAACAAGTTTTGAGAAATACTAGAATAATTAGGATCCGTTTTTTTCTCGTCTAATTCTTTTCGAATGTTAGCTAATTTAGCTTTGGTGATATTTAAAGTGTCTGTGATTTGTTTTACTAAAGTTGAGCCTTTAGAACCATCTACAAAATAATCTTTAGACATTTCAGGTCCTTTGATATACATTAAAAGATTTTCTTTTGGCTCCAATAAAAGCGTTATTAATTTCCCATTTGATAAACGCAATAAATAAAAATCAGATTGAGTGACTTCTACCTCTAGTTGAAACCTACCATCCTCGTCTATTACAACAGAATCCATCAAATCAGTACTTGAAGTATGTAATTTGTCCAGATATAAAACTTTACCATTGGCATTTTCAATTTTACCTTCAATTTCAACAACATCTTTCTGACTACAAGCCCAAAATAAAAGGAATGGTAGAGCTAATAATAATTTTTTCATATGAATCGTTTTCTTTGTTTAGGGTTTACAATTTCAAAAAACTTCCGAATCCTTTATTAAGAACCTTTATTTCATGATCTTCATTCACTTACAAAGAGGAATGAATTAGAAATCAAATATCTTAGCGACGATTCAGAATATTAGCTGGAAATTTACTAATAATTTCCTGTATAATCATTATTATTTCACCTGTCAGTTTAATTTGATAAGGGTAAAATTGAACTTTTAAGAACATTCGTTTTTTTAATTTATTAGGAGAAAATTGAATCGCTTTTGGCAAGTCGGACTTAGTTCCACAAATTTTCATATTTTTGCTGCTAGAAATCGATTTTTTATTTTTTGTACAAAAGAGATGTTAAGTAGTGATTGTTTGTGTGCAAGGATAATTTAATTGATTAATAATTTAGCTTTTACATGAAAATATATAAGGATTTAAAAGATTTTTCTGCAACCAATCCGGTTGTAACCATTGGCACATTTGATGGTGTGCACTTGGGGCATCGTAAAGTGATTCGACGTTTGCAGCAATTGGCTCAAAAGGTGAATGGGGAAACCGTTATTTTCACTTTTTATCCCCACCCAAGATTGGTTTTAAATGCCGACAATACTGATTTGCGTTTAATTAATACGCTAGAGGAGAAGAAGGTACTGTTAGAAGCAGCAGGAATTGATCACTTGGTTATTTATCCGTTTACAAAAGAATTTTCTCAACTATCTTATATCGAATTTGTTGAACAGATATTGGTAAATCAATTAGGAATGAAATACCTGGTTGTTGGTTACGATCACCGATTTGGTCATAATCGCGAAGGGACATACGAGGATTTAAAAGTATTTGCCGATCAATTAAATTTTAAAATTGAACGACAGGATGTACTCAATATGGATGCTATAAATGTTAGCTCTACCAAGGTTCGTAAAGCTATATCCGAAGGAGATATAAAAACGGCAAATAAATATTTAGGCTATAGATTTTTCATTAAAGGCGATGTGATTGATGGGAAAAAATTGGGCCGAAAAATTGGCTTTCCAACGGCTAATATCGATCCTCAAGAAAGCTATAAACTAGTTCCTAAAGATGGTGTTTATGCTGTAAAGGTTGATGTTGATGATAAACGATATCTGGGAATGCTAAATATTGGTGTTCGACCTACTGTCAACAATCAATTGGATAATCGATCCATCGAAGTTCATATTCTTGATTTTGATAAAGATATCTACTACAAGAATATTACCATTCATTTTTATCAACGAATTCGTAATGAACAATTGTTTGGATCATTAGACGAATTAAAAGCGCAGTTGGCTATGGATAAGGAAAATGTTGAGGATTTATTAAGCTAAAAAATCTTTGAAAATTCGGAATAAAAAATAAGCCCGAAGAAATCTCTCCGGGCCTTAATTTGTAATTTATTTAGTTTTTACTTGCTTCTATCGATACATCTTGTTGGTGATTAGTACTGGTATGTATTTCCTCATTTTTTGTTTGAGTATTAGTAGTACCAATTTCTTTTTTTGGAATTCTCATGCCATAGAAAGAGCGATACACAAAGAACAACCCAATAAGTAAGAAAACAACTCCGATGTAAGGAGCAATACTTGCTTCTCCAACTTTATCAGCCTGAACAATCAGCTCAATTGCAATTTCGGCAGCTAATAACCCAAATAAAGTTGAGAATTTAATGATTGGATTTAAAGCTACAGAGGAGGTGTCTTTGTAAGGGTCTCCAACTGTATCACCAATAATTGTTGCATCGTGTAAAGGAGTGTTTTTCTCTTTTAAATCAACTTCAACTACTTTTTTTGCATTATCCCATGCACCACCGGCATTGGCCATATACATAGCTTGAAACAAACCAAAAATTGCGATGGAAATAAGATAGGCTACAAAGAAATTTGGGCTAAAAAACGCAAATGCCAATGTCAAACTAAGAATTACTGCGAAAATATTCCACATGCCAGTTTGAGCATATTGCGTACAAATTTTCACTACATTTTTCGAATCTTCAATATCAGCTTCAGATTTCTCCAAATCGATATTTTCTTTGATATATTCTACTGCACGATAGGCACCTGTTGTTACAGCTTGCATAGATGCTCCTGAGAACCAGAAGATCACGGCGCCACCTGTTATTAGACCTAAAATAACCGATGGATCGGTTAATTGAATCTGTAATAAGGATTCACCATTAGAGAGAATCGTTCCCTTAAGCAAGAGAATAATTGCAAAGATCATTGTAGTCGCACCAATTACAGCTGTACCAATTAATACAGGCTTGGCGGTAGCTTTAAAAGTGTTTCCCGCCGAATCATTCTCTTCCAAATTGTGTTTCCCGCTTATAAAATTAGGTTCGAAACCAAAATCTTTATTAATTTCTTCCTTAATATTTGGAATCTTCTCAATTTGAGACAATTCAAAAACAGATTGGGCATTGTCGGTTACAGGTCCGTAGCTATCAACAGCGATAGTAACGGGTCCCATACCTAAGAAACCAAAGGCAACCAATCCGAAGGCAAAAATGCCAGGATAATCACCAAAAATGGCAATGTCTTGAACTGTATAGAAAGCAACAGCCATTAGCGCCATCATTACCAAACCTTTCCAAAAGGCTGAGAAATTACCGGCTACCATTCCCGAAAGAATAGTTAAGGAAGCTCCACCTTCGCGCGAAGCAGTTACAACTTCTTGCACATGTCGTGAATTTGAACTGGTAAATGCTTTTGTCAATTCAGGAATGACAGCAGCAGCTAATGTTCCACAAGAGATTATGGTTGAAAGTTTCCACCATAATCCTTCTGGAAGATCTTTAATAAGGATATAGCTTAGTGCATAAGTTACAACAATAGAAATAATAGATGTAATCCATACCAACGAAGTTAAAGGCGCCTCAAAATCGAAACGATCAACTTGACTAAATCTTGCTTTAGCAATGGCTTGATTAATTAGATAAGCAAATACCGAAGTAAAGATCATTAATACGCGCATCGCAAAAATCCAAACGATTAATGTTGAGGCAAATCCTACATTCGGCATTAAACCAGTTTCTCCAAACATTAATATAATAAAGGTAATTAAGGCAACACCGGTTACACCATAAGTCTCGAATCCATCAGCAGTAGGACCAACACTATCTCCTGCATTATCACCAGTACAATCGGCAATTACACCAGGATTTCTTGGATCATCTTCCCCAATTTTGAAAACAAGTTTCATTAAATCGGCACCAATATCAGCAATCTTGGTAAAAATACCACCAGCAATTCGTAATGCTGCAGCACCTAATGATTCACCAATGGCAAATCCAACGAAACAAGCACCAGCACTTTCACCAGGTATAAAAAGTAAAATTGCAATCATCATGATCAATTCAACACAAATCAAAAGAAGTCCTACGCTCATTCCTGCTTGTAAAGGAATAGACATTACATCGAAAGGCTTTTGCTTAAGAGCAGCGAAAGATGTACGGCTGTTAGCATAGGTATTTATTCTGATTCCAAACCAAGCAACACCATACGAGCCCAAAATACCTAGAATCGTCCAAAGTAGAATTAACATGGTTTTTGGTACGGAAACATGAGCAAGACCAATAAAATAGTAGGAAATAGCAGTTCCAATTATAAGAAAGAGAATAATTAGAAATTTACCTTGTTGCAAAAGGTATATTTTACAGGTTTCGTAAATAATGTTAGAAACCTTTGCCATTGAATGATGTACTGGCAATTTTTTGATACGATTGAATTGAACAAGCCCAAATAGTAAGCCAAGGACAATAACAATAATACCATAAAACAATAAATCCCAACCGTTCACACCTCCAAGTCCGGTAAAAATACTTTGTTTTAAATCCGGAACAACCAAATCAGCTTCACTGGCAACGCTTGCGAAAGGGGCTAACAATACCCCGAACACTAGTAGTAATAATGCTTTTTTCATAGGATAGAAATTAATTTAATTAGGTGAATTCCTTATTAAATTATGCATTATTGAACAGTGAAACAAGGCTTTAGTTTATTTCTTTTTTGAAAAGTAAACTTTATTTTGTTTTGATTGTATCTTGATTTTCTTATTTTTAACCTGTGGAAGTTAGTTCTTTAGTTAAAGAGCTAATTTTTTTATGGAATAATTTTTAATTGTAAATCCGAAGGGTATTGCTTGAAGAAGAATAACGAGCATTGTATTTTTTAAGAGGATATCGTGCAACAGATCCTTCGAAAGGATAGCCACCATCAAGAATATTGAATTTACTTTCGCATACAGGGCATTCTACAAAAACACCATCAAGTTCTACGTTTTCTTCGGCTTCAACATCGTGTGTGCAAGTAGCATCATATGCTGCAAAGCCATCATTTAATTTTACGACTATTATACCGTGGTTCTTATAACCTACAGGTTC
>JADGFH010000128.1 GCA_016743925.1 Labilibaculum sp. | reverse complement strand
CGATCCACCGGCTTTTTTAATTGCTCGTTTGATCATTGGTAAACGGAATTGTCTATCATGTTCTATTGAGAAGGTTTTTAATTCTTTATCTCCTTCTTGGATATATGTGAAGCTGCCACTACTAAAATCGCAGCTGTGAATAGACGTGCGGACTAAGGTATAAGCAATACCTTCTTTGCCATAATAGGCAGAAATTAATTCTTCTTGTTTTTCTATTGATAATTTTGCAAATACTTCTGCGGAAGCATCAGTGATTGCCCCACCAATTCCTATGAATGTCTGAAAGGTATTGTTTGGGTTAACGAATATGGAATTTTCTGTTTCCAAAGCTTGCATCGTATTCTTGAAGTTAAGCTGTGAAGTTTGTGTTAATTTAAGATCTGTATCCTTAGCAGTAGTAATTACTATTGCGGTCTTTCCTTCTGCACTAAACTCCTTTTTGGGGTTCATATTCTCTTTCTTAATCGGTTGCGAGCATGCAATAAATACAAGTGCAATAACCGGGATAAATCTTTTCATAGTTAGGCTTTTCTATATTCTAATGAATTTGGAAAAAACTACCCTAATTAGGGTAGTTTTTTTAGGTTTCAAATTTTATCTTAAATGATAATTAATATCCAGGGTTTTGATCTGTTTCTTCAATTGAGTTATTGGCAATAATTTCATTTTGAGGAATTGGGAACAATTCATGCTTATTGGCTGTGAAACCAATGCTACCCATTTCTTGTACTGCAAGATCCCAACGAACCAAATCCCAATATCTACTTCCTTCAAAAGCCAATTCTAATTGTCTTTCTGTAACAATTGCTTGGAAAATATCATCAGATACCTCAATATCTGCTAGGCTAGCACGATCTCGAACTTTATTTAATTCGATTAATGCTTTAGGATCGTTGTTTGAGAAATGATAAGCTTCTGCTGCCATAAGCAATACATCAGCATATCGCATTAAACGCCAGTTAATGGTGTAATTTAATTCAGGAACACCAGATTCACTAGTTTCAGAAGCTTTGGTTGCATACTTTAATCTCATGAAACCTTCATAATCATGACCATTTGGGTCTTCTATGACTCCACCTGTTGCTTCAAAATCAGCAGCAGACATTACTGTGGCATTGCCTCGTTCTGTATCTCCAGCATCAATAAATGCTTGTCCAATCTTTGCTGAAGGCAGGTTAAATCCCCATCCATTTACAATGTTTAAAGATGATCCCGAAAGGTTAAATAGGTTACCACGAGGGCCTTGTAATTGTGCTTCGATGTTGTTTTCGTTACCACCTCCCCAAGGGAAAGTTCCCCAATCGTAAGATTCTTGTGAAGTGTAAGAAATTTCGAAAAGAGATTCTTGCCCAAATTCAGTTTCCTTTGTCCATACATCTGCAAAGTTTGGCTCTAAATCGAATTCAAGACTGCTAATAACATTTCCTAATTGAGTTGCTGCATCTCCATATTTTTTCTGATAAAGAAGAGCTTTTCCAAGGTATGCTTGAGCTGTTCCTTTCGAAAAACGATATTTATCAGCTGCGCTATATTCACTTTTTAAAGGAAGATCAGAAATTGCTTCAGATAAATCCTTTTCAATTTGAGTATAAACGTCAGCAACGGTAGATCTTGGAAGATGATATTCAGATGGATCTGCTGGGTTTATAGTCATTAATGGAACACCACCAAAAAGGGTAAGCATTTCAAGATAATTATAAGCTCTCAAAGCTTTTGCCTCAGCAATTAACTCTTTTTTTCCATCTGTATCTGGTTCAACCAAATTAATAACTGTATTGGCAGAACTAATTGCTTTGTAGAAATTGGTCCAAATACTTTCTAATTTGGCATTGGTTGTTTGAATTGCAAAATCGTCGATGTTCTGATAACCTGTTTGGTCACCTTCCGAAGAACCAGCTAAGCAATCATCGGCAGGAAGGTTTTTGATAAAGTAAACGCTTGCCCATGCACCACTCGAAAAGTTGTTTTGCATTGAGTTGTAAATTCCTACAACAACAGTTTTTACTTCACCTTCAGTTTCTAAATAGGTATCACTTGATAATTTCCCTTTAGGTTCGATATCAAGAAAGCTATCCTCATTACAGGAAGTACTAGCAAAAGCAATGGCTAGTCCTAGTATGAATTTATAGTATTTTGAATATTTCATCTGTTTAAATTTTTCATGTTATGATCAGATGGAACTTACCATTATTCAATATTCATTTTTTTGAATTACTAATTATTGAATCATGGACGTTTCATTTGTTACGATTTAAAAATTAAAAGTTTAGTGATACACCAAAAATTACTTTACCGGCAATTGGATATAATCCACGATCAACACCTTGTCTGGCATTGTTTGAACTACCAGCTTCAGGATCTAAACCTTCGTAATCTGTAAAAGTGAAAAAGTCATCAAGAGAAACGAATACTCTGGCACGATCGATACCTGTTTTTTGCAAGATATCTGATGGTAAGGTGTATCCAACTTGAATTTGTTTAATTCTCATGTATGATCCGTCAGAAACCATTAAGTCGCTACGGTAAACATGATCGCTTGAATTATTTGCTGCAGGACGACTAGCATTTGTGTTTGTAGAAGTCCAACGATCATCAAACATAAACTTTGGTTTGTTTGAGAATGGTCTGTCAGAACGGAACCAACCCATGAATACATCACTGCCTTTAGAACCTTGCAAGAACAAGTTAAAATCAAAACCTTTGTATTGAGCATTAAAAGTTGCACCATATAAAATATCGGCATGAGGATCACCAATGTAAGTTTGATCAGCATCAGTTATTTCGCCATCCTTGTTCACATCTACGACAATAACATCACCATTTGTAGGATCTATTCCATTTGTTTTGAATCCTTTAAAATACCAAATAGGAAGCCCTTCTTCGAACCATGTTAAGTCATGGCCACGAAGGTTATCCCCTTTTACAGGAGAATCAACATCCAATCTTGTAACTTCATTATCAAGAGTAGATAAATTTAAATTAACGCTGTATTTAAATTTGTGATCTCTATTGTTGTATCCCAATTCGAAGTCAAATCCTTTGTTTGTTACATCGCCAACATTCATAATTGGAAAATCATTTCCTGTTGATAAAGGACCGGAACCAGTTGTTAATAAATCTTTGGTTGTTTTGTTATAGTAATCCATTGAGAAAGACAATTTTCCTTTTAATGCTCTTAAGTCAAAACCAAGATCTAATTGTTCTGTTGTTTCCCATTTAAGATCAGGATTAGTCAATTTGTCAATTTCAGCACCTGGTTGATAAACATCATCAGCACCTGGGTATTTACTATTGAAAACGTAGAATTCTTGACCTTCGTTACCAGGTATGTTAGAACGACTTCCATTTTCTCCCCAACTAGCTCTTAGTTTTAGGTAATCAATTCCTTTAAAATCAAAGAAATCTTCTTCAGAAATAGTCCAACCTGCAGAAACAGCAGAGAATACAGCCGATTGATTATCTACTGGGAATACATCAGCAGCATCACGTCTAAGTGAAACTTCTAACATGTATCGATTTAAATAATTGTAAGATAAACGTCCAAAGAATGAGGTCATTGTATGATTTACGTAACCACCACCTGTACGATCAAATTCATTTGATGTGGTGTAGCCCTGATATGCATATTGGCTACCTTCTTTAATAAGTGGAGCTGAATGCATCGTATAATCAGGAGCTTGATATTCTTCTGCTGAATAACCAGCTAAAACTGTTAAGTCATGATCGCCAAATGCTTTGTTGTATGAAGCAAAATTTTCCCACAACCAAGTATACCATTTGTTGATGTTGTCATCTACATAAGTTTCAGAGTTTTGACTCTCTGCAGAGAAATAATATTTAGGAGCCCAGGAGTGATCCGTTTGATAAGTTAAATCAAGACCAGCTCTAGATGTAAAAGATAATCCTTGAAGAGGCTTAATAGTAGCATACACATTTCCAAGAATTTTATCTTGAATGATGTTGTTATTATAAGTGTCAAGTAATGCTAATGGATTCGCAGTTTCACCTGTAACATACTCTGGTAAACCGTAATATTTGCCATTTCCGTTTTGTAAGATTGTATTTCCACCATCCAATAAATCTTGAACTCTTTGAGGCGTTCCATCGTAGGTTGTTGGTGTTAGAGGATCCAGAAGTAGTGCAAAATTAACAGCACCACGATACTCGTCATCTTCTCCAATATACTTTTGTTTAGAGTGCGAAAAACTAAAGTTATTTCCAACTTCTAACCAATCCTTAAGTTGACTTTTTAGATTAGCACGAGCAGTAAAACGTTCATATTTTGCTTTGTCTCCACCAACAATACCGTCTTGACCATAGTATGATCCAGAAATTAGATAAGTTGTTTTTTCACTACCGCCAGAAAAACTTAAGTGATGTTTTTGCATTGGAGCAACTTCAAATATTTCATCTAACCAATCCGTATCCGTATTATTTAATGTTACAGCACCTGCGCCAGATTCTTGCATCCATTGCTGATATTCGCTAGCGTTCATTACTTCCATATCACTTCGTGATGATTGGAATCCATACTGAAAGTCGTAAGAGATTTTTGAAGCTCCAGCTTTACCACCTTTAGTCGTGATTAGGATAACCCCATTTGCACCTTCGGTACCATAAATAGCGGCAGAGGCAGCATCTTTAAGAACCTCCATAGATGCAATATCTGAAGGATCAATGTTATTGATATCACCAGTTTTCATACCATCAACAATAAACAATGGATTTGAATTTCCATTTGAGTTGACACCACGAATTCTGATATTAGCACCAGCACCTGGAGATCCAGATGTTGAAAGGATAGAAACACCTGCAGTCTTACCTTGAATTGCTTGATCGGCTCTGGAAACAGGAACGTTTTGGATATCTTCCGATTTAATACTAGAAATAGATCCAGTAACTAAACTTTTCTTTTTAACACCATATCCAACAACCACAACTTCATCCATGCCAATAGCATCTTCAATCAGAATGATATTAATCTGTATTTGATCCGCAACTAGCATTTCTTGACTTGTGTAACCAATAAAACTGTAAACAATTACATCTTCAGAATTAGCGAAAATCGTGTAATTTCCATCAATGTCGGATACAGTACCTGTAGTTGTACCTTTAAGAGATATATTAACTCCAGGCAAACCAAAACCAGATGAATCTGAAATTTTTCCAGATATTTCTTTGTTTGAGTTCTGCCCAAATATGATGGCTACATTGCAAAGTACCATCAGTAGTAACATTGTAGGCTTAAGAAGCCAGTTACTCTTTTTTTGCTTCCCTGTTTGTAGGCAATGTGAGGGAGCATTAAAATTTTCAGATTTTTTCATAAAATTAAATTGATTCATTAGCGTATTATGATTTAATTCCAAAAGGAGAGGACCAACATATCCTTATGGACTTTTATTGATTATTTGTAATGATTGATAGTTTTTCATTATAGTTAGCTTTTAGGTATAATAATTAAATATCTTATGTGTTGATTAATTGATTGTCAATAGCTGTTTAAAACGTTTTCGAGAATAGCAAAGCATAAAACATGATAAGAACATCTGTTTTCATAATGTTTTGGAGTCTGGAGCATCCTGTTTGTATTCCCGTATTTGTCTTTTTTTTTCATAAATTTGCAATGATTCATTAGCGTATTAACAAATGAGTTATTTGCCGAAGGGAGAGGACCAACTTTTCTTTTCGGCATTTTTATTGATCTTCATCTCGTTGTGTTGTTATCCTATAATTACTGTTACTTTCTGGCTTCCTGATTTAATTATAGGAATGATATTTCCTTCAATAGGTTTGCCATCAATCACCATAGATTTTACGCCTTTGTTTTTACCCAACGGATTTAAGATGTTGATTTCATAAGTGGCATTTCTAAATTGACGAGTGATGGTATATTCCTTCCATTCTTTAGGAATGCATGGATCAATTCTTAATCCATCGTAATCTGGTTGAATACCTAAAATATATTGAGTTACCGCATAGAAATTCCACGATGCGGTTCCTGTTAGCCAACTGTTTTTTCCTTCGCCTGGTTTAAATGCATCTTTTCCGGCTACCATTTGGCAGTATACATAGGGTTCAACTTTATGCAACTCACTAACCTCTTCAAGATATGCAGGGCAGATTTTGCGGAAATATTCCCAAGCCTGATCACCTCTTCCCAATAATACTTCACCAATAATTACCCAAGGATTGTTGTGGCAGAAAATGCCTGCGTTTTCTTTATATCCGGCAGGATAAGTGGAGATTTCACCATATTCAATTTTGTATTCGGTAAATGCTGGATTGTTTAGCACAATTCCGAAAGGAGTATCCAATCGTTCCTTAACACTATCGAGTGCTTTTTCCATCATGCCTTCTTCTTTTCCGATTTCAGCCATGGCACACCATCCTTGCGATTCGATGAAAATTTTACCTTCCTCGTTTTCCTCTGAACCAACTTTTTTACCGTAGTAATCATATGCTCTCAAAAACCAATCGCCATCCCAAGCATGTTTTTTTATTGATTCCGTCATTGCTTCAATATGCGCAGTGGCTTTATTTGCTTCTTCAGTATTGCCAATTCGTTCACAAAGCTTAATGAACTCTTTTCCGTACACTACGAATAATCCTGCGATCATTACCGATTCGGCAGTTTTGCCTTTTTTGTTTCCTGTTGTCTGGAAAGATTCGTTCGGATTTGTTGAGAAACAGTTTAGGTTCAAGCAATCATTCCAATCGGCACGACCGATTAATGGCAGTTGATGAGGCCCTAAATTATTTACAACATGATGGAAAGATACTTTTAGGTGATGAAATAAAGATTGTGCTTTTGATTCATCATTATCGAAAGGAACCATTTCATCCAGAATACTGAAATCACCTGTTTCTTTGATATAGCATGTTACCGATAAGATTAGCCACAAAGGATCATCATTAAAATCGCCTCCTAAAGCATGATTTCCCATTTTTGTTAGTGGTTGATATTGGTGATAACATCCGCCATCTTCAAATTGAGTAGCTGCAATATCTAAAATTCGTTGTCTAGCTTCGGCTGGTATTTGGTGAACGAAACCAATAATATCTTGATTGGAATCTCTGAATCCCATGCCACGACCAATTCCACTTTCGAAGAAACTTGCGCTTCTCGACATGTTAAAGGTGACCATGCATTGGTATTGATTCCAAATGCTAACCATTCTGTTTAGCTCCGTTTCTTGACTTTCTAAGTTAAACTTGTCAAGTAATTTGGACCAATAAGTTTCTAAAGCTGCGAAAGCAGTATTTACTTTTTCGGTCGTATCAAATTGAGCCATCATAGCATTGGCTTTCGTCTTATTTATGATTCCTTTTGAACTCCATTTATTTTCGTCTTTGTTCTCTACATATCCTAAAATGAAAACAAATTCTTTTTCTTCACCTGGCTGTAATTCTACCTCGATGTAATGCGATGCAACAGGCGACCATCCGTGAGCGATGCTGTTACTGGCTTTGCCATTTTCAATTGCTTGAGGCTTTTCGAATCCATTGTGCATCCCAATAAAGCTTTCGCGATCGGTATCAAAACCATTTATTTCAGAATTTACAGAAAAGAATGCGTAATGGTTTCTTCTCTCTTTGTATTCTGTTTTGTGGTAAAGTGCTGATCCCTCAACTTCCACCTCACCAGTTGATAGGTTGCGTTGAAAGTTGGTCATGTCATCTTCAGCATTCCAAAGACACCATTCTGCGAAAGAGAAAAGCTTTACTTTTTTTACTTTATCGGTTTCGTTTTTTAGTTTTAACAGATGTAATTCTCCCATATAATCAAGAGGGATGAAGCAAAGTAGGTTAGATGAAAGTCCATTCTTGCTACTTAAAAAACGAGTATAGCTAAGGCCATGACGGCACTCATACTTGTCTAATTCCGTTTGTGTAGGTTTAAAACCTGGGTTCCATGTGCACTCCTCATCTTTTATATAGTAGTAACGTCCGCCCATATCAACAGGCACATTATTGTAACGATATCTAGTTAATCTTCTAAATTTCGCATCTTTATAAAAAGTGTATCCTCCCGCTGTATTTGATATCAATCCAAAAAAATCTTTGTTTCCAAGGTAATTGATCCATGGAAAAGGTGTTTTTGGTGATGTAATCACATACTCTCTGTTGGTGTCATCAAAGAAACCGTACTTCATAATACTTCAATTAAAATGTTTATTATCTAAAGTGTGTGTTACACTTCTTGTATTCGCCTTTATTAATTATTCTGTAGCCTACGGTTTTGCAATTCTTTCGTAATCTCATCCATCTTGCTTTGATTCAATGGATAAATCGTCATGAAAATTGCGCCCATAATTGCAATGATTGCAGGTATCCAACTCATTAGCATTTTAATGCCGGGAATTGCTCCTTGTATTGCCACATGATCTTGTCCGCTATAGTGAAAGGCTGCCAATACAAATCCAATGATTGCACCTGCGATACCTCCGCCAAATTTGGTGGCAAATGAACCTGCAGAATAAACCAATCCTGTAGCACGTCGTCCATTTTTAAATTCTGAGTAATCGGCAGCATCACCAAGCATTGCAAAAAACAGGGTTGGAAATATTGCGGCAGCAAATTCGGATACAATGCCTAAGATGAAAATGGCTGTAATGTCCTTGGGACCGCAAAATATAATGGATGCATTTACGAGTCCTGAGAATATTAATGCGTAGATGAAAAGTTTTTTCTTGCCTAGTTTTTTGCTTAATGGAGCAGTAATCATGGCACCCGCAATTGATGCAAACATTAATGCGATCATAAAAGATGCAGCTAACAATTGGTTGTGTAGGTAATGGGTGAAATAGATTACTACAATACCTTGTTTTATCGAGTTGTAAATACTGAATAGCAATCCAATTGTTAACAATACCAACCATGGTTTGTTTTTAATCAGATCTTTAAGATCTTTTCGTAAATTACTTTTCTGCGCTTTAGGAGGTTGAACCCTTTCTTTGGTACTCCAAAAAGTAATGAACATGAAAAAGGCCAAAAAAGCAGACATTAAATATATTGAGTTGCTGTAGCCACTTCTTTGATCGATAATAATGATTTTTTCCTTTGTTAGATTTTCTTCTCCTGAAACGATAAATGAATAGGAAGTGTTGGCCTCTACCGAAAAGCTTTTATCATGTGTTAGTGTGTCTTTGATTCCTTCCCAAGAAAATTTTGCAATGCCATCTTTCGTTTTGATGTTGACATTTTCAACATCTGAAGGAGCAGAAACGACAACTTGGAATTTATCATTTAATAGTTCATTAACTTGAATATCTGGATTGATGTTTCCGAAGTGTGCTACTAGATAAAGCAGAGCGCCTTGAACTAACATTCCGCCTGCAAAAGCTCCTACCATTCGGTACGATCCAATGCTTGTTCTCTCCTTGTCATCACCAGTCATTACTGCCATTAAAGCGCCGTAAGGAATATTGTTTGCCGTATAAATGAGAGTGAAAAAAATGTAGGTAACGTAGGCGTAAATGATTTTGCCTGTTGGGCCTAGATTTGGAGCAGTGAAAAGTAAAGATAAAATGACTCCAAGTGGAATTGCAGTAAACAAAATCCAAGGTCTAAACTTGCCATATTTTGTATTGGTGTGGTCGCCAGCAATACCAACTAGTACATCACTAATTCCATCAGAAAAGCGGGCTACCAACATTAGTAAACCCACTGCAGCAGGGTTGATTCCGAAAACATCGGTGTAAAAAATGAAAAGAAATGTAGCTACACCTCTCCATGCAATGTTTGCCGCACCATCGCCTAAAGCATAGCCTATTTTTTCTTTTATTGATATTTTATACGAATCTGACATTTTGTTCTTTTAGACTGTGAAATCAAATAATTCCTTTTTTGTTTTTTCATAAACATCTCTGCTAAAAACGTAAAGACGAGCAGGTTTGTGAGCAACTCCTTTTTGTTTTTCATCTGTTGGAATTAGATATTTCATGCGAGCAATTTTCTTTCTGAAATTTCTTTTGTCTAATTCGGTGCTTAAGATTACTTCGTATATATTTTGTAATTGTGTAAGACTAAATTTTTCAGGAAGTAATTCGAAACCGATAGGTTCTTGCTTAATTTTATTGCGCAAGGCGATTAAGGCTTCGTTAAGAATCTGATTATGGTCGAATGCCAATTCACCAACTTCTGAAACAGGAATCCATTTTACATTTCGGCCTTTCCATTCCAAGGTAATATCTTGTGTAGCCAAAAGAGCAAAATAACCGATAGACACGATTCTCTTTTTAGGATCTCTTCCGTCATGAAGTAGCCATTTTCGATCATTTTCTTTTTGCAATCTGTCTGGATGAGCAAACGTTTTGAATTGGTCTAGGAATACATTTTTCAATCCTGTTAAATCAAATAAAACGCGATAAGCAGCTTGCTCTATTGTTTCATCTTCATAAATATGATTTCCAGTAAGTGTTAAATCTGTGAATTCGGATTCTCCCGTTTGTTCATTGGTAAGTGTTCTGTCTACAAGTAGAACTTGAAGTTCTTGTCCGTTGTATCCAAATATGACACAATCGACAGAAATATAATCATTTAAGGTTCTTTTTGTCATTGTTTGTTTTGTTATCGTAAGGGTGTTTTAAACTATAAGTGTGAAATAAACACTAACTAATTGTGGTGCTAATGTAAAATCTTTTTTAAGAAAATCAAAAAATGATTTATGTCTTTGTCGAAAACGTGTGCAGTATAGATTGTATAAAGTACACTAAGGCTGCTTTGTTTTCCTGCCTTTGATGATGAAAATGAAATCTTAAGGGAAAAGATTATTTAGACTTAGTGTAAATAAAGGAAGTGCAATTGATTGCTGTTTGCTAATAGAATGGATGTTGAATTGGTTTTTGATAAAGAGGCGGATATAATTATAGCAAGCCTTACATATTTAAGCCTTGCAATTCAGGGAGTTTATCTACCCCAAAATATTATTGTAGCGAGTTCTACTAAGCGTGTTTCTTAGGTGAAGATTGGGCAAACAGATGTAATGAAAAGAGTTTTGTTCAGGTAAGAAATAAAATCATCACTGGGACAAATTGATTCAACCTGGAAGGTCGACGTTTGGCTGGAAAAAAAACTTAACTAAAAGTTGATGAAATACAAGTAGAT
>JADGFH010000127.1:1947-11125 GCA_016743925.1 Labilibaculum sp. | reverse complement strand
TTCAGTTATATATTTTTTCGATTTTTCTAAGTTTTATTGCTGAACCATTGTACCTGTTTGCGGCAATTGATTTATGGTTCTTGTATGTGTCCCTTTTGAAGGAACTATAGTGAAAGGTGTGTTAAACCTATCTTTTGCCTCAGTTATAATAATTGTATAGACCTTTGTTTTACCTAATTCTTCCTCAATTCCCAAAACGGAGAGATCTACGACTCCATTTTCATCAGGGCCACCAAACACGAAGGTTTGATCACCAGTTTTAACGACATCTTCTCCAAGCTTTACTGTATAAGAGACTGTAACATCATAATATTTTTCAGATAATGCATCTGTGGCATCTACCTGTAATTTTATTGGTATTGTCGTTATATCATTTCCATC
Organism: Labilibaculum sp.; assembly: GCA_016743925.1. Classification (GTDB taxonomy): domain Bacteria; phylum Bacteroidota; class Bacteroidia; order Bacteroidales; family Marinifilaceae; genus Labilibaculum. The sequence goes on along the minus strand of JADGFH010000127.1, from coordinate 10,744 downwards.
GTAGCAATCACTAGACAAAATAGAAACAAACTCCATTTGGAGTGCATTAGGCACTACTTCTATAGCAAATGCTCTTTTTGAAGAACATCCACTTAATCCTCCGTTGAATTCTTCAACGATTAAATAATACATTCCTGGTTTCTCCCAGGTAATATCAACATTTGCTGCATTATCAACTCCATTCTTAAATGTAAATTCATCTGCAGCAGCAGGATTTGCATCTTTTGTTTCAGCAAAATCCGTCACCTTATAAACCTTCCATTCGCATGCATTACCCGCATGCAAGGCTAAATTTGCCTTATGGGTACTCCCAACCAAAAATGTAGCATCCTGTGCGGTCGCCGAAGCAACTACAAACACACCTAATAGGAGTGTCATCAGAATTCTATGGAAAAGAGTTTTTTTCAATTAATTGTATTTAAATTCTTATTTGGTTTTTTTAATAACCTTCCCGGAAATGCCGGGAAGGTATTTTTTTAGCCTTATGATGTTTCTTATTCAACTGTGAAGGAAGAAGTATCTGGTGAAGCTTGGATAATAAAATCAGTTGTGACTTTATTACCTGCTTTATTTGCAACAGTTTCAAACTGCTGAGTTCCCGATGTGATATAAGCTGTAGTATTACCTGCAGCTTCATCAGCATTCTTTTCACTCAAATTAAATGTGATATCCGCAGCAGCTTGGGTTCCCAATACATTTTGGAATGTAACTTTTAGGTATGCAGTTGGATTACCATCATTAACTGTAATAGCATCGGTAGCAATATTTGCAGATCCTACTGTAGATCCACCAATTCCATTTAATACCTCAATAGCTAATTCAGTTCCATTATCATTACTTAAAGCATATTCAAATCCCCAAGCTCCATTCCACTCCTGAGTACCAGTCTTCATACTAATTTGATAATAAACTGAAGTTGTTCCTAATGCTGTTTTCTTAGCCGCAGCATCTAAGCCATTCGCAAGAATATTTCCAGAGAAGGAGTTACATGAAGTCAAACTTTGACCAGCAGCACCAGTATAGACAGCATCATCCTCAGGATTAATTGCTGCAATCATAAAGTCAACACCACTTGCAGTTACAGCAACAAAGTATCTTCTTCTGGTTGAACAAGAACCATCAGCACCATTAAATTCTGCTACTTCAATGGCATAAACTTTTCCTGTAGAGTTAACATCCAACCACTGAATTCCTACAGTATTTTTACCGTCTCCTTCATAAGTATCACTAGCTGTTCCAGTGTATTTAGTTGCAATATCAGTTCCATCCGGATCATAATCATAAAATTTATACTTATTTGTAGCTGCTGTCCCTGCATCATCAAATGCGCCTGTGGCATCAACTTCATATACATTCCACTCATAATGATTCCCTGCATGCAAATCAACTTTAAATCCATGAAATGCACCAATAGACTGTTCAACAGCTGCGTCAGGAGTAGCCTGAGCATAAACATTTGAACTTAGGCTAAATAAGCCTAAACACAATGTTATTGATAATAATATTTTTTTCATAAGGCTATATATTTTTTTTTATATAATGTGTTCATTATCTAAATTAGTCTGTAGTAATACCTGTTGTTGCAGGTACGGCCCAAACCGTATATGTTTTAATATTATCCGCAGCGGTAATATCATTTTCTAACGTTCCAATCTCATCTTTACCATCAGTTAAAGCCAATTGAAGATTTTCTTCAACACCAGGGTTAGTTGCAAAAGAAACAGTAATAATATTTACAGATTTATCTCCTCCTGAAGTTATGCTTCCTGTAGCATTAGCTCCATTATATAAATCTGCTGGAGTACCAGTTTCACCGTCTTCAATTGTTACGTTCGTTATATTAGCAGCACCAGATAAAGTATAAGTATAACTCCAATCTTTTGTGGCATCACCAGTCATTGTAAGTTTAAACTTTCTAATGGTTAATCCGAAAGTATCATCTGTTAAGATATTTGGTGTGCCTTCATCTGAAACTGGATTAATAATGCTTGCACACTCATCCTTTGTACTCACCAATACAACTTCAATATTAAATAAGTTATCACTAACCGTTACTTTCAATAATCTATTTGTAGAACAATGAGTATTCGTTTCGGTAATAGATACATAATAACTTTCTACACCTGTATTAGCCTCCAACCACTTAATGTAAACTTTTGCTTGATCAGTTGCAGGTGTGCCTGGAGCTCCCAAAGGATCACCATTCAAATCTGTAAAAACAAATTGAGCTGCAGTTGCTTTGTCAGTTTTATTGTTTTGATATACCTCCCAAGTGTATGTATTACCTGGAGAGGCTGTACCACCATTCACCTGATAATAGTGATATGAATCCTCATAAGGAGTCGTACCCGTATTAGATTGAGCAAACATCATACTTGACGTTCCCAAAATTGTCATTAATGCTAATATTATCCGTTTCATATCTTATTGTTTTTCTTATTTTATTAATCGTGTTCAATAGTAGTTGTAGCAGGATTTTGGTTAACTACAAAGTCAACTACAATAGGACCATCTGCTGCTGCATCAAAATCATGATTATTTGGTTTTACACCATAACTATCACGTGCACCTGTAATCGTAACTTTGTAAATCTGAGCTACTCCTCCAGGATTATTATTGAATATTTTTGTAAATACATTAGATGTACCTACATTCTCATTTGTAAATGTTGTTTCGCTTCCATCAGTTTCTGTAATTGTATAATCAATAAACCAAGGAGCTGTTCCTCCAGTAAAAGAAAGTGTTTGAGAAACTGTTGTAGTAGGATCAGTTGTTGCACAAGTTGGTACTACAGATGCAAACGTAATTACTGAATTATTTGCGACAACTTTTACTTGAAATGTACTAGTTGTAGAACAAGAACTACTTGTTGTTTCCACTACTGTAACAGTATGAGTTCCTTCTGCTGTCCATGTAATTGTTGCTTGATCAAATCCACCTGAAGTTCCATCATCTGTCAAAGCATTTCCTCCATCAACAGACCAGACATAAGTATTTCCAGGAATCTCAGTAACTCGATATTTAAATGTGGATCCTACATAAACCTCATTCCCTGTAGTTGTTTGACTTGAGGTATCCCATTGTGCGTTTGCTACATTTAGAAATAATATTCCAATCAATGTAAATAAAAACTGCCTTAAAATTCGCTTTTTCATCGTATGTTTAGTTTTAGTTTATCCCTTTTAATTATGCTCTATATCTTGTGGTAAAGGCAAATCGTTTACCGTTACTGTTATCTTATTACTTGTCTTCTCACAAGAATTATTGTCTATCAGCTTAGTGGTAATCTCATCTCCATTTGCAAACACACTTGATGATAATTGATTTCCACTAACAGTATAACTTGCACTACTTACAATAAGAGTTCCGTTTAAATAAAACTCATAAGCATATGGTAGTTTACCTCCTCCTCCACTTGCAGTAATAGTTACAGGTTGTCCTTCACAAATTGTGTTGTTATCGGCTGTTATACTTATCGTAATTTCAGGAAGTACAGTCACATCAAAACTACACAATGCTGTATTTCCAGCTCCATCGGTAGCTGTATAGGTAACCGAGGTTGTAGCACCAATAGGAAAAACATCCCCTGAGTTGTGTGTACTTGTTAAAGTAACAGAACAATTATCTGTCGCTGTTGGAGCTGTCCAAGTTACACTATTACTGCATGCTCCAACTGTTATATCGGTAGGGCAATTTGAAATAACAGGATCAACATTATCAGGCTTCACCTCAACTTCAATATTGTTATCATTTATTGTACATCCATTAGAATTACTTACAGTCACCTGATAGATCCCAGGTAATAAATCACTTATATCCTGACTTGTGGCAGTAAAACCTCCAGGTCCAGTCCACGAATAAGAGTAGATTGGCGCATTGGGTTGCCAAGTCACCCCACTAGGTAAGGTCAAATCTGGTGCATTATTACCAACTCCGGAAATTAAAGTTCCATTCCCTTCATCCAATTGGTAAGCAGCCATTAAACCTGATTCAGAACCTATCATTCTTTGATTCATTCCAGATTTCACTTCAGTATCTGTTCTTTCTGCTGTCCAGAAACGAACCGATGCAATTTCACCATCAAAAGGATTATTTATACCTCCACTTGAAACGCCAGTACCTATACTGGGATTATCTAAAGGAGAACCACTACTGTATTGGTCTGCTCCTAAAGAAACAGGTTTATTTTTAACTTCAACACCATCAACATATAAGATCAACTCTGTTTTACTCCCTGTGAGAGCCAGATGATGCCAGTTATCATCATTCAATGTAGTATTATTGAATGGATGAGTAGTATTAAACGAGGTAGAACTAGTATTAACCCAAGCATAAAAACCAGAAGAATTAACACTAAATTCAATTATATTATTTTGACCAAACAAACTATAATTCCCACTTGAATATGTATTAGAAGAATTAAATTTAACCCATCCTTCAACAGTAAAGCCATTAATATTATTCATACTTTGAGCAGCAGTTAAGTTTACCCCCTCAGAAGTCCCTTCAAAACTTAAAGCCCCAGATTCGCCTCCTGCAACAGATAAATTAATAGCACCATCTATTCCTCCAGCACAAGTTACATTAGTTATACTATTTGATAATACGAGTGTAGATGGGTTAGTTAAGGTATAAGTCAAATCACTTGAAACAACACTCCCTCGAACATGCTCTCCTCCTACTGTATATCTAACATGAACCTTATAATCCCCTTCAGACAAACCTGCAAAATTGAAAGGTGAAGTAAAATCACTTATATCTTTCCAGTCATGTCCAACTACAACACTATTTCCAATAGCATTGACTAAACGTGTTTGCAAAAGAAGGCCTGTAGGTACTGTACCCGTAAATGCTACTTTTAAACCACCATTTCCGTTATTACATGCGATTGGTAGTACGACTGCAGTAGGAATATTCGGTTTTGCATGAACTCGTACCGTACGAGAAACTGAAGATGATTCACAATTCCCATTATCTTCAATCATTGATATAGTATGATCACCAATATCACTACTTGTCCAATTAATAGAATATGTACTCATATAATAGCCTGGATAATCTGTACTCACAGGTTTTCCAGATAAATCATCTGTAAAATCAGGCGTTCCATCAACAACATCAAGATACCAATTCATTATCGAGGTATTACCACCCCCACCAATATACTTACCAGTTGTATCTGCACATATATGCTGATGAACCTGCGAAAACGCAGAATGCCCGAACAGAATGTTCAGGCTAACAAATAGTAGAAATTTAATGTGTAAAAATATCCTCAAATGCTCAATATTAGTGTGTAATCGGGATTTTCCACGATAAAATAACATAAAATATCTCGGAATATAAACATCTATACGCGAATAGTTAAAAAGTGTTTAGTTTTTTTTAGTTAATTAACAGATTGACAGAACATCCCTCAATAAACTCCAGAAGTTAATCATTCTTAAACAGTCATACATACATCCCAATAAGTCTTTCATCAACAAAAGATTAAACTACATCTAAGATTATCTTTTTTTTATCAATAAATACACTTCATGCATATTAAAAAAAAGCCAAAATTAGTCTAATCTTCTTTTTCGGCTGACAAATATATTGATAGAGAGGGAAAGTAAAAAGAGTTTTTTATCTTTAATTGAGTAAAGCATCGATTTATTTTACCAAAATAGATTTTATAGGCACTAAACATTAAAGCATTTAAAAGGCTTTAGCGAAAATACGAAAAATTAGATCATTCCAGTAAACCTTTACTAATTCTATCGAAAGCTTTACTAAATCCGTTAAAGGCTTTCGTTAATTTGCCAAAGCTTTAGTGAATTAACGAAAATCTTTATCGTTTTTTCAAAGGCTTTAATGTTTTTATTAAAAATTTGATGTTTTTGCCAAAGCAATAATCTTTAGCACAAAATAAAGGCAAGAAAATTGAAATTTCCTTGCCTTTATTTGTATTTATCAACCCTGGTTTAATTATTATTATTCTTCCGTTTTATTAGCATTTGATTTTTTTCCAGTAGCAGGAAAATAATGTTTTAAACTATCATAAAGCGGTTTTGCTCCAGGAACACCATCTTTCGATCCTTGTTTTAAGTAATTATAAAAACTAAGCATAGAAGTATATGCTTCGCTCCCACTTAGGGTAGCAGTATCATTCAACAAACTTACCAACTGCCCTAATTCTCGCTCTATTGAATGCAATAATTTCCATGCTTCCACATCTATTTTCACCGCATCTAATTTTAAATAGGGCGGTACCAATTGAGAGTTATTACCTGCCCCTTCGAGTGCACGTTCTACGAAATCCATGTAATGCTCCCCAATTTTGGGTAAGTCTTTTTTCTCTGTAGCAGACAATGCAATAAGTAAAGGGCTTAGTTCCGTTTTTAATCCATTAAGATTTGTTTCGATGGCCTCGCGTTTTGTGCCATCCACTTCAATATTAATTCTATTTTCAATACTCATATTGTATTCAAATTTTATTAGGGTTGATCGTTTTGAGTTATTATTCCAATTTGGCTTGATAAAAATTATAGATAAGCTTAGTGGAAGGAAACCCTCACAAAAAGGAGGAAAAAAAATGAGAAATAGATAATCCACACCTTAAAACCTACCAACATATACTACTGAACGAAAGCCTATTAAATATAAGAATAACATCAAAGCGATATATATTTTAAACAGGTAATTATAAAAGATATACACTAAAGGGCATAAAACCATTGTCATGATAATCGAATAGCTTGTCAAGCTTAGTTTGTTGCTTACCAGCAGATCATAAAAAAAGCCTCAGGTAAACTACCTAAGGCTTCTATTGTTATTGAGAAATGGGTATACTCCTGAAGTATACGAGTTTGTCAAATGACAAGTTCGTACTTATTCGAAGAAAATTCCAATAGGGTCAGGAATATTATCTAATATTAAATTCACAGTACCCAAATCTACTGGGCATTCGTTATTACCCCATCGAACCCATACTTCATAATTTCCAGCAGTTAGATTTGCAAAAGAAAAAGAAGATGAATTATCAGTAACAGTTGTATAAGGGCCACTTATACCCGTTTTACTAAATTCAATATGAGATCGGTTTGTATGATCTCCAAAGTTAAAGGAGATACTACCATTATTTAAAGTTGGACAAACAGGATTTACACTAGTAAGAGTTACTGATGGTAAGGTTTCAATTTTAACATCTACAGAACTTGCAAGGGATACACAAAACGTATTGATATCTGTTGCAATAAATTCATATATTTTTACAATGTTTGAATTTGGGTCTCCCACTGTAACAAATGAATAATCTTTAGTTGTTGCCAAAATAGTTGTATTACCCTGTTCGCGCCATGCATATGAGTAGGTACCACTTGGTGGAGTGGCACTACCAGAAAGAGTTACAGTTTCACCTTCACAAACCTCTGGATTACTCGCAACTACACTTACAGCTACAAGGGGATGAATAGTTGCAACAACCTCTACTCGATTGGAATTACAAATTCCATTTTCAGATTCAACATAATAAGAAGTAGTACTTGACAATCCACTTATATTAAAAGAAGCCCCAGTATGTAACAGACTACCACCTGAAGCAGCAGAATACCATTTGATCACACCTACATTTGTACTAGCATTTAGAGTAACACTACCTGTTCCACAATTTGAATCAGGTGTTGTTCCTGTAATAGTTGGGGTAACAAATTCCGTTACAGAAACTATAGCAGTTGCCACCCCCACACATGGAGAGGTAGCATTAACAGTGTAGGTATAATCTCTACTCCCTGCTGAAATAGCAGGAGACCAAGTTCCACCTACATCTGGAGAACCAGTTAATGCTGCAAATAAATCTGCTTCGGTTAAAACATTAGAAGCACAATTATCTATAGATCCATTTGAACCAGCATCAGGTGAATTAATAATATTTATTTTTGTGGCATCCGAAATACTTAAAGTAGGATCACTTGGCATACCACCATATTCTACCACATATCCTTGAGACATATAATTCCCTGAAGTACTTGTAACATTTGGCAAGTCATTCCATGAACCAGCAGGACCAACATTAGCATGGGTAATGTGTGCATAATCCTCACCTGATCCAGCTTGATTTGGCTCATTTGGTGGATTCCAAAAAGCATAATTATCGGGTCCTGTGGTAGTACCACCTGATCCAGAACCTCTTCCTTGCCAAAATTGTCTGCCTAACCCTCCATTTTCGAGCCCCTCAGGACCAGTTACCCAACGCCATACATTTTCGGTATGCACATCGGACCCACCAATCCATCCAACACCTATTGACTGTGTTCCTGCAAATGTACCTTCATCTGCAGATGTTAATGTAGCCAAATACCCTTTTAAACCGAAATAAGTTCTTAATGCAGCGGCATCTCTAGCTTGAGTCCAAGTAATTAAAGGAGAAGGAACATATTCATAATAATGTCCACTACTTGGTAAGTAACTTGCATTTCCAACAGTTATAGCAAAATCTCTATTGCCTGTAGCCGATAAATTCGAGTTAGAATACTCAATGGCTTCTATAGCATCTGCAAATTCCGAGTATAAAGCAGTAGGAGTACCATTTAATGTCAGCTTACCTTCCACAGCATTCCATGATGTTGTAATATTAGAATGAGTACCTGTTAAGGTTAGCTCATCTTCTCCATTAACATAACCAGATGAAATCTGAACATAAACTTCAGACGTTCCTGTCCCAGAACCTGTGATAGTAACAGATTCAGCAATTGAAATTGAATTCCCTAAAGAAAGACAGAAATCTTGATTTCCTGTAGCTGTAATGCTTGGAGGAGAA
>JADGFH010000127.1:0-1937 GCA_016743925.1 Labilibaculum sp. | reverse complement strand
TTAATGTTGTCGATATAAACATTATCATTATTAGAAGACCAATTACCACCGCCTTTAAGAAATCGAACACCAGAATTTGCGGATTTATGGTTGGTCTTTAATGTATAAGAAATCGTTCCAGAAGAAGGAGAATTGTCAATAGAAGCAATAGTTTCCCAATCACTCATACTGGTATTCCATAATTGAACGTCTAAAATTTCACCAGTTTCCAAAGTATTAGAAGTAAAACTACAAGTGAAAATTGCATTTGCATTTGCTGGAATAGACAAATTTCTATATATGCCTTCACTATATAAATGTCTAAATAACAGTCTGCCGGATGTGATCCTAACATATCCATTATTAGGAGAACCATTATCATTAAATTCAGTCCAATTGTTGGAGAAATTATGAGTACCATTATTATTATTATATGACACAGAACTAAACTGATCAATATAAGTTTGGGTCTGGCCAAATACACAATGCCCAAACAGAATGCTCAGGCAAAATAGCAATAGAAATTTAATGCGTTTAGTTTTAATCAAATGCTCAATACTATTATTTAATCCAGATTTGCCAGCATTAAAATAATATAAAATTTCTCGGAATATTAACATCTATACACGAATAGTAAAGAAGGGCTCCCCCTTTTTAAGTTAAAAAATCGATTGCCAGAACTCTACTCTGTAATATCGAATGACTAATCATCCTTATACAACCATTCATCCTGTACTGTAAATCTTTCATTAATAAAACAACACCACCTGTCTACAATTGCATTTGCTTGATCAACAAACACACTCAAAATAGCCTAAAATAATTAATAAATTTTATTTTTCAGTTAGCAAATATATCAATAGCAAAAGAAAGGAAAAAGAGATTCTTATCTTTAGTTGAGTAAAGCATCATTTATTTTTATCAAAATAGATTTAATAGATATCAAATTTCAAGAATATTAGAAAATCCTCTTTTATATTTGTAGTTCAAACAAAACGTCAACCATGAATTCAAAATACCAACACATCTTTTTCGATCTTGATCGTACACTTTGGGATTTTAATAAAAACTCAGAAGTAAGCTTAAAGCAGCTTTTTCGAGACTATCAATTACAAGCAAGTTTTGGCAATTTTTTATTCTTTAAATCTCGATATACCTACCATAACGGGAAACTTTGGAACGCCTATTACCAAAAAAGAATATCCAAAGAAGAATTGATGTACAGAAGATTTTACCTGACATTAAAAGAATCGGGAATGGATGATCTTGCTTTGGCAAAAGAGATTGCTCAAGATTTTATTGATATTAGTCCTTTGCAAACTATCACCTTTCCAAACACTCACAAAACACTCGACTATCTTAAAGAAAAAGGATATGTTTTATCTATTATTACAAATGGTTTTAACGAAGTACAATATCGTAAATTAAAAAATTCAAAATTAAATACTTACTTCACCAACATTATAACTTCGGAAGATGCAGAGGCAAACAAACCTCACCCAAAAATATTCGAATATGCGTTTGATGTAACAGGAGCAACTGCAGAAAATTCCATCATGATTGGAGATGATCTAAAAACAGATATTGCAGGTGCAAAAAAAGTGAATATGGATCAAATCTATTTTAATCCAAATAAATCGAAACATTCAGAGAATCCAAGCTTCGAGATTTCAGACTTACTGAACATTACTCAGCTACTATAATATGCTAAACAACACAATTCCCTTTCGATTCGGAAGTTGATTTTAATGTTCTTTAACAATTTATAACACAAAACTGATATTTAGTTGTGATTAATAAGAAAAGAACATTTATATTTGCAGCAGTAATCAATGAAAGTTTGATATGCAAACAAACTTTCGTTGCCAACATCTGGTTGTACCGTGACTTTCATAAATAATTCTAAAGGGTTAGTGAAGTTACTTAGGTTAATAGATTTTACAAATGGTTAATAATAT
>JADGFH010000894.1 GCA_016743925.1 Labilibaculum sp. | reverse complement strand
CTTCAGTAAAAGATACGATTCTCATAAGAATCTCCACATGTACATTTAATGGAACAAGTATAGTTTCCACTCATATACTTGTACAGTAAATTGAACATGCGATATTAACGCTTTTGTAATGGGCCGCATTGCTGCGAAGCAGCGCAGTTTGCGGTCCAGCCCGAAGGGCGATTATTAACAAACTTGTTATGTTTAATCACTTTTCATTGAACCATTCGACACGAACATCACGCTCTTCTTTGGATTCAGCTTCAAAGTGCGTTTTGTACACGATACGCTCGTTACCTTCCTCTAACTCAATGCCTTTATATGCAGTTAGGTAGCTATCTCCTTCTTGCGGAAGCTCGAGCAGGACCCGAAGAATATAGGTAGAGTTGAGAAGATAATCAGCTTGTATATATACGGTAGTTCCGTCGCCAGCGTCTTCAGTTTTCCTGTAACCGTTACCAAAAGCTTTCAGCTCTTCATCTGACAGAACGTTTAGTTCATCAAACTTAACTTCAAGCTGTTCATTTAATATTTCTTGATCTGGTGAAAGTTGAGCAGACGATACTCCTGTCACCGTTAACAAACTGCTTATCCCAACCATTACTCTATTAAACAAACTTCCCATTTCAGCTTTTCCTTGATGAAACATAACGCCGCATTCAGCGGCCTGTCCGCTGCAATGCTTTGTTATGCCTTTATCCTCGATACACTTTTCTTACAATTTTACCGTCAGAACGGTGCTCAACTATCTCTCTCTGCAAGTCTATATATCGAGAGCGGCTCTGCTTTACGCTTAGCACTGTTGTCCAAATGCCAAATACTAAAGTTAGAAAAACACCGACAAATGATAATGGTAAAGACCACGAATTTTGGGCTTCAATTCTTTGATATTCCTTATGCCTTGCCAAAATAACCTGCTTCAATTCATTTAGGGTTTGGACTACAGGCTCAAGGTTTTCTTTGTTTGTTATGAGTACTTGAAGATGATCCATTAACCGCCTTTCTTCGGCTGGAAGAGCCGAAAAAGGCTCAACGGCCTTTATTCTTGACAAAAACTGGCTCACAGACTCTGTTTTTGCGGGGTCTTCATCCTTCGATTGAGTGTTCAAATAAACCAGAAAGTCTTCTATTAGTTCAATTCTGCCGTATTTTCCGAGTTCACCATCACTCTTTCTGTCGAAGTGGTTGAATGCAGTATTGAAATATTCTTCATTAAATTTATCCTTCCCCACCCCATCCTGTAAGTATGCAAACATTTTCTCTGACTCTGACATCCCACTTCTTTTTCCAATTAGAATAGTGGAATCAAAGAAAAATGTGCTTAGCGTAACCGCCGCTACTATAGATGTAATTAAAGGTAATACTGCAGAAGACATCTCTTTAAAAAAAATGTCTATCTTGCTCGGTCTACTCTTCTGCTCTTCTGTAGCTTCTTCTTTTTCAATATCTACTTTGTCATTCATTGGTTATTCCTAAACCTGCATAACGCCTCATTATGCATTACGAATTCACGAATTGGCGCATGACATCGCCAAAGCTACGGTTGCCGCGATGTATGACATTCCAGATAACTTCTCCAAATGCGCCTACAAAAGCACCCAGCAGCGCCAATATTGCTATACTAGAGTTAAGCACTGGCTTTAATACAGCTATAGCCATATCGGGTTGAATTTCAGTTGAAAAAACTCCAAGCGCTACTGACAGAATGGCTAGGCACGCCCCGTTTCGCTGAAACCAAGTAGCACCACACCACTTAGTTGCAGCGATTATTGTTCCAACGAGACAAATTAAGATACCAGCCACAAACAAAGTTAAAACAATTTCCATATTTACTTAGATACTCCTTAAAGATGCATAACGCCCGCATCAGGTGCGCCGTCGGCGTCACCTGGATGCGCTTGTTATGCGTAATTTACTGTGAAATTCTTAAATTTTTCTTTTACCTTGAAAATGTCTTTTCCAATAACAAAGACCCTATACCTAGGATCATTTTCTGCTTTATATGCGGGAATATCGTTTCTAACTGGAGTAATACCGAAAGATATTAGTTTTTTCTCTAGCTCGATTGCATCATTTTCAATGTTAAAAAAACCGACAATATGCCAGTGCTCTTGCTTAAGGATGAGGCTATAGAAATAGTCACATGCCTCGCTTTCATTAGCGGTATGAAATATTGGTGGGGAGTCTATTCCCCTTTCTGAGTAGAATATAACCCATTCATTGTTTCTTCTATCAAGACAGTAGGCATCATGAGCGCGGGACAAAACAGAAAAAGAGCTTGGATTGCAGCCTTCAGATAATAATCTTTCAGTTAGTTCTATAGCTTTCATTATTCCCGAATTCTCACTTGATGCTGAGATTACGCATAACATTTGTATATACGGGGGTCCGTGTATCTACCCAAACCGTTATTGATGAAAAACAGATGTAATCGCTTGAAACGGAAGGAAAAACAATAGAAAG
>JADGFH010000893.1:950-2452 GCA_016743925.1 Labilibaculum sp. | reverse complement strand
TATTTTGGGTATTAGGGTTAATTAGTTTTGCTAATGCGCTTTTTAGTTGCAGAAACTTTTTTGTATCCCATTCGCCTTTAAGCTCTGAAATTTCCAAAACAGTACCATTATTAACTCCATAGTTACTATTCCCAATTGTTTCATGTATTACATTTATATTAACAAATTCATCTTTTAAATTCCCTTCAAATTCATCCCAATCAGTTAAAAGTGTTTCAACTTTAGGGTTGGGTTCGTCTTTTATGGTTTCTAAATACAATTCGTGACCTAATCTATCACAAGAGAAACGCCCTATACCTTTTGCCCCAGCATATGCTCGTTTAACTTTGATCTTATCACGATAATTAAAACTATCTTCTTCAGTTCCTTCTCTTTTAGCAGAATAGGCTAAAAAAAGCCATTTATTAATTAAATCCTCATAATTCATTCCCTTGCCATCATCTTTGATGATAATTTTAGCCTTTTCAGAGTATATATTTTTGAATATTATATCAACTCTACTTGCGTGGGCATCATATGAATTCTTAACTAATTCAAATATTGCGATTAAGTCATCGTTTATTAAATCACTTCCAACAATGTTTTTTAATGCAGAACTAACTTTAAATTGCAGGTTATTTCTCATATTAAATGATATTATTAATTACAATACCTGCCTGTTCTCCAAAGAGGGGAGGTATAGCATTTCCGATTTGAGAATATCTTGGTACTTCTTGTGTACGCCTTATTCCGCCCGTTGTATATTTTCCTTTAAACTCGTACCAGTCTGGGAATGATTGTATTCTTGCATATTCTCGAACAGTCATTATCCGTGGTTCGCAGTAATGGATATAATCATCTGGTAGTGTTGTTATAGTTGGTGTAGGTTTATCAGCAAGTAGTATTTTAGTACTACTCTTCTTTAATTTGAATAACTCACGATATTCTGTGCCATTAAGGCCTTTATCTAGAGCAGTTTTAAATCTATCTACAATTGGTTTGGTATGTTTAACAAACCTATGACTATCAACCTTGCTATCAATTTTCTTATTGCGTCTTACATATCTTTGGTACTTTGATGAAGCTGTCCCATAAATACCCGCTCTGAAATTAGGTGTTTCTGAATCTACGGTTCCATTGGACTGCAACAGGTCAGATATCGCATCCTCTAGAGTTGGATTTGCTTCCAACTTAGAATTATCTAGGAATGCTTGTCTATTTCCTAAAATATTTTCAAAAAATGTTTCTTTATTTAATTCGGGTTTACTAAGTATTAGTTCATTCTGTATGCCGACTAAGATGAAGCGAGTTCTTTTCTGTGGAACACCGAATTCAGAGAAATCTATTAGCTGACCTTTTACGGTATAACCTAAAGCTTCCAGTTCTTCAACAACATATTCAGAGAATGCTTTACCTCTTTTTTTGTTATTTTTGAATCCCATTGTAAATCCCTTCACATTCTCAAAGAAAATTATCTTAGGTCTTACAAGCTCAATAAATTTAACGTATGAATTAACTAGATC
>JADGFH010000893.1:0-940 GCA_016743925.1 Labilibaculum sp. | reverse complement strand
TTCGGCCTGCCATTGAGAAACCTTGGCAAGGAGGTCCACCTGCTACCATATCCACTTTACCTCTTAGGTTAATTAGTTCTTGTGAATGTTGAGCAATTACCTCGTTTATCTCATGATTCTTTTGATCTAGCCAATTAGGCCAATCAAAATGTTTCTTCTTCTTGATTAAATTATATTCGAGTGTTTTAAAAGCATCTGGGCTCTTTTCAATTGCGAATATGCCTTTCCATCCAGCATTGTGTAATCCCAGTGAGAGTCCTCCACAACCCGAAAATAAATCTATATATGAATGATTTTTAGTCATCTATTCTTAGTTTTCTTTTGTTGGGGTAAGTAAAATCCTTACATCTACATCAAGTACTTGCGCTATTTTCCTTAGAACTTCAATACTAGGTTGTGCGTTGTTATTACAATAATTGGTAACAATCACATAACTCTTTTCGATCTTCTCTGCTAGCCAGGTTTGTGTTCTACCTTGCTCTTTCAACACTTCTTTAATTCTGTTCATGTCATCCATGTATTAAACTTTCATGGTTTTTTATAAGGTCAGATAGTATATATTACTACTGTATTTTAACGGTATTAAATAACTATCCGAAATTAGTTCATTTTTATGTTTCATAAAATATCATAATACCATACATATATATATTGTATTGCGATATATTGATTGGTGTTTTAATATTTTCGGATTCAATTTGACTGAGTTATATTTGGATATCTATCTTAAATAGAAAAGAATAGTTTCTGAGAAATCATTTTCACTTCCCAACCGCCACCTAGTTTCCATTTTCAGTTTTGCCCCTTACTCCACCTCCTAATAGTCAAGTTTTGAGTTCTACGCTGCTAGTCTGCCTTAAAATTTAAAGTTCTAAGCCTTAGCGGGCGTACTCTGCAAGCCTAGTGCCATCCTTTAAGCCTTATTGCTCGTACTTTGCTT
>JADGFH010000126.1:4180-11153 GCA_016743925.1 Labilibaculum sp. | reverse complement strand
CATCTATGCATGCATTTTTTGTTGCTCGATAAAGATAGGACGAAAGAGAATTATTGATATTTGGTTTTTTATCCCAAATTTTAAGGAAGATTTCCTGCACCAGATCTTCACACAAATCCTGGTTCGGTATTAAGGAATAAGCATACTTGCACAAAGGAGAATAATACTCTTTGAAACTATTTTCGAATTCAATGTCTCTAGTGGGGGTGGATATTTGCATGTTCACATTCTCCTTGGAATTTCTCAAAAATAGAAATTTAATCTACTAATTGCTGGGAAAAAATGTGAAGAAAAGTTAAAGTTCTTTGGGAAAGGAGAATAAAAAAAACCTCCGCTATTTGCGGAGGTTAGCCAATTTGTTATTTGGTTTTAATTTCTTTGTATTTTAATATCTGTGTTCTTAAAGCTTCTGAAACCTGATCGGCAGCCTCTTCAAATGTTTTGCTTTTCTTTTTTGCAAATAGTTCACTTCCTGGAACATTCATTTTTACCTCAACAACTTTATTATCTCTTGTACTTGATTTGTCAACATTAAGTATTACATCGTAACCTGTAATTGTACTATCTAATTTCTCAAGTTTCTTTAATTTTTGGTTGATAAAAGCCTCTAGTTTACTATCTGCTTTAAATCCCACGGATTGCATTTTCATGTTCATCACAATTCCTCCTATATTTGATATACACACGGGTGTATAAGTTAATATTCTGATAAATATAAACCGGTTTCTTTTCTTGCGCACATGTTCGGCTTCGTTAAGCCTTTTCGATTAATCTTTGTACTTTGAAAGTACGCAAAAAATCTAAACTTACGAAACCAAACAGGCGTTTTTATTGAAGTTTAACAAATATTAATTTTCAAAGTATTCAAAATAAGCAAACTAAAATTATGAATTTTTCAAATGTTAAAACTATTGAAGAATTTTAACACTAGAATATACTGTTTACCTCCTGTGTTTACTGGTGAATTAGCTGGTATTGAGTGCATTTGTTTTACAAAATGAGCATTAAGATACATGTTTCATGATAAATATCAGTTTTTATTTGTTCGTGAATTGTTAAATTGAAATAGTATTAATCCTTAAAACAGAAGAAGATGCAAAAAAATGTATTTGATTTTAACTGCTGAAGAGCTAACTCAGATTGATGGAGCTCTTGAAACGCTTAGCAGTGTTTTGCTGCCAAAATTGGAGGTGCTTACCGAGAGTAAGAGAGACCTGTTAATTATGGGCGACAAATCGATTGGTTTTGTTGATAAGGCTCATGAAGTAGCCCACCAGGAAACCGATTTGTTAGGTAGTTTTATTGATTTGGAGGCATTCGAACACGATGTGCAGGCAATCGATAGTCTTCGTTCCATCAAGTACAAATTGAGTCAGTTGAATTCTGCTGTTGAAGATTCGTTCGCTGTGGCAGGTAGCGAAGCTTACACTGTTTCATTAATGGTGTATAGTTTGATGAAAAATGCTGCCAAAATGGGACATCCCGGAGCTAAGGATAAGGTAACAGAGTTATCTGCTCGTTTTCCTGGTCGTCCTAAAAAACAAACAGACGAGTAAACTCGCCTGCTTGATCTCTGAAATTGAAAAGGGTACCACTGCACGGTATCCTTTTCTCATTCTACAATATCAGCAAAAGACACTGTTTTTCCAAAGACTCCGCTTATTCTTCCATTAAGATTGCTTCGAGTAATATAAATGGTTCCTACTTTGTTCCTATTAACATAGCTGTTCTGCATTTGGTGAATACCAACTTTACAATCCTAAAGTATTTAATGATTTCCTTCACCTCGATATCCCTGTGTTCCACCTTAAACTTGCTATGGGGCACCCCAAAGTTGCTGTGCTTCACTTCCAATTTCCTATTTAGGATAGCAATTTTTCTATCAGCGATAGCAAAAAAGATATCTACCATAGAAAAGTAGATATCATGCCATAGCAAGTTTTCGATTAGTTATAGCAAAATTGGGGGGCGGCAATAGCAAATTGCTATGCCTTCACTGAAATTTTCCTATTGCCGACATCAAATTTGATATGCCTGCATATCTAATTACATGTGGCAGATAGGAACCATGATATCGAGGATAGCAATTTTATATTCGAAAACCTGACTGCCCCGGTTGAGTAGTCAACGTTTTTGGTATGGCTACTTAATAAACTTCACCTCACGAGCAATGTCGCGGGTGAGTTTGGCTAGTGGGCGCTTACCGAGGTCTTCTTCATTGATGTAGTTGCCTGTAACCATTTGGATGATTTCTTCTTTTGATGAAAACAGATCTTTGTATTCCTCCCACAATTCATCAATTCTAGTGTCGTTATAGATATGCCTTTTCAAAAGGATTTCCTGAGCAATATCGTTGTGGTTTTTATACAGATCATCCAGACCAAACACTTTTCCATTTGACTCATAAAACTTATTGTTTTTCCAGTCTATTTCAATTGCTAATTGTTTAGGATCTGTTAGATAATCTATTCCTTCAATATTGTATTTAAATTCTACCAGACTTTCACCATTCATTTCATATGGAGAAAACAGAATGGGATTTTTACCCTTAATATGATTGCAGGTTTTACATGAGGGAATTAGATTATAAAAAGAGATTGCCAAAAATGGATATTCGCTTTGTGGATAAAAATGATCGAATTCGCAGGTTCTTCTCTTTTTGTGATATTGATTTTGGTTGGTAATACTTTGTACGTAAGTCCTGTTACAGTATGGGCATACCGTTATGCCTAGGTGTTCAATTAAATCTATTCCAGAGTAGACAATTATTTTTCCATCTGCATTGGCAAATCGTAAGCCTTTTGAACTATTGGAAAATTGGGAATAGATTTTTTTGAATTCAACAGGTACACCTTCATTCTTTATTTTAACTTTTAGAGTATTCAGTTCGGAAGGTTTGGCTTTTACGACCTGTTCAAAGCAATGACCTTTGGTTGCCAGCCAATCATTCAAAGTATTATAATATCTCTTGGAAATGGCAAATGATTTTACTGCTTGATAAAATTCCTCAACTATTTCATTTAAATTATTCGGATGAATAGGTATCATGAATTATTGTTTTTGTGAAGCCTCAAGTTTTTCAATTTCTAATTTGAGTTCATTAATTCTGTCTTGAATTGGTTCAAGAGTTTCTTTAAACTTTCGAATTAATTTCTCCTTTAATAGAGGTTCTCCTATTTGTTCAATTATAAATTTAATTTCGTTTTTTCTTTCTTCAGAGATTATTTCTTTTACATTTGCTTGATTCAAATCTCGAATTACTGCATCAATTTTCCCCTTCGCAAACTCACCCATTAAACCATTCTCTAAAAAGAAGGAGTTGCGGTAGAGAGAATGAATGTTGGCGCCGAATGTGTGAGTCATGTCCTCAGGTTTACTAACTAAACAATCTCCATTTTCTTTTTTATTTAAAAATATGATGTTGTCTTTGGGGAGATCGGAGACTAGGAAGGGAGAGTGGGTAGTGAGAATTATCTGAAATGATATGTTAGGGAATAGTTTAGTGAGTAGATTGAGGAGAAGTGGTAAATATTTACGTTGCCATTCTGCATGAAAGCCTAATTCTCCTTCATCTATATTTAAAAGAACATTTTTATATTCACCTTTCGTTTTATTTTGCAATTCAGTATATAAACTACTTCCTAACTTTAATACTTCATATTCGCCGTAGCTAAGTCCTTCCCATTGGAATGAGACGAGATTTTGCAAGTTGCCAAGTGAAATCTTTAATTCATTTAGAAACTTCAAAATATCTTTACCTGTACTCTCTTTTTTTATTCCAATAAAGAATTTGTCAATTTGTTTTGTTTCCTTTTTAGACTCATTTACAAATGAACTTCCTATTCCATATTTATTTGATTTTATTAGATTACTTATTTTTTCTAATGAATTTATTGAATCTGTATAGGTTTTATTGCTTCGTGTTTTAAGTGAGAATTTTCGAGAAAATTTTTTTAATGAGTTAGCGGCTCCATCTTCGTCAGAATAACTATCTATTATATCTTTTGATACAATTTTGTCTTCTTCTGATGATATATGTTTTAATAAGTTTTCTACTATAGTAATATAGAAGCCACAAATAATTTGACTGGTTAGTTTTTTATTGGCTATAGCAAAATCATCTACTTTTCTATAATAGTTTCTATATCGTCGATGCAGTCTAATTTCTAGGCTACTTGGGATATACAGTTTATCCTTTAAGCTATCTTGAAGTATTTTCGAAGCATTATCAATGAACCTAATCTGTTGAGTTACCTCCCTAAATTGATATTCGTTAAAAATAAATTTAAATGGCGTTTTTCTAAATCTGTTACTTTGAATATCATCTCTTGGGAATATAGAGATATCAGCTAGTTTGCTGATTGTTGATAAATTAATCGAATTACTTCCCAATGAAAGGTATTGAAGAATGCCTGTATAATAGATGTGAAATTTATTAGAAGGAAGATTTCTAAGATTGAGTTCAAGATTACATTTTATTAAACTTGTTGCATAGTATTTAATTTCACTTTTACCTCGATGTGACCAGATTGCAAAAATTAACTTACTGCTAAATAGTTGACCAGAAGTTAGTTTTGATATTATTTGAATAATATTACTCTTCCCACTTCCATTCTTGCCAACAATTGCAGTTACATTACTAATGTTCTCACCAAAGAAGTTATTGGGGTAGTTGGAATTTTTTTCTTCATGTTTGAGTTGCTTGTTTTTCTTATCGTAATAGAACCAGTGCTTAGGCGAAAAGTTAAACCCCTGATTCTTGATGTTTTTGTAGTCTTCAATCCAAACGTATAATAGTTCCATATTGGGTTTTATTTTAGGTTTTTTACGCTGTCAGCAGCTTTTCAGTCTGACAGGTGAGTGAAAAAACTTGACAGCATCCAAGGGATCTGTCAGCGTTTCGACGATTATTTATTTCTCATTTGCGAGCTTTAAATGTAACAAATGTATCTCATAATCTGCTGCAAAAAAGTGCTTGATATTTAACAATTAACAGATTTAATTATTAAATTGGGAAGGCACTTATGAAAAGGAGGACTATTTGTTATGGCCAGAAAGAAAAAACGTAAAAACGAGCAAGTTGTACGTAAGCCTTTAAATAAAAAGAAAGGTATAAAGGTGTTCGAAAAAAAAATGTACGAGTTTTTAGCAGACAAGTTTTCTCATAAATATGAGCTTCGTTTTACACAAAAAGAAATGAAGAGCATGTGCATTTATCGGATTGTGGTGCCAAATCCGGTTAAAACCGAAGGGCAAATTGTAAGTTCAAGTGAAATGAATCGTATTGGACATCTTATTCATAAAAGATTGCGTGAACCCATGTTACTTCACGATGGGATATGGTACAATACCATTGAATTGGGTCTGTTGTTTTGTTATTTCCAAATTATACATGACAATAGTTTAACCCCTCAAAGGCGCGTTGAATTGTGGCAGTATATTGGGGATGCCAGCAAAATTGAATTAAGTACAGAACAGATAACTATGCATTATGTTGCTGCATTTAAAAAGACCATCACAGCCATTTCTAGTATGCGAAATAAGATTTACAGCTTGACCTTGCGCGAAACATTTTGCGATCCTAATAATCTTGCTTTGGAATTCGGACATAGAATAGGTGTAGGATATGCCAGATCAAAAAAGATTGAAATTAAAGGAAAATCACGATTGGTGTATCGTTTTATATTGCCCCGTATTCATGAGTTACCTTGGTATGGACAAATGGAAGCTTCGGATTTAAAAGAAGCATACGCTGGTAGTAAGGAGTGGCTAGATATTTATATTCAATCTCATGCGCTGGAACGTTTAAAAGAAAGACTAGACTTATTGGATGAAGAAGCTATAAATTACGCTATTTATGAAAATTTTACAGATCTTGAATTTATGGATTTCAGTGATGGTTACATTTTAATCCTTTTTAAATTATTTAAATGTAAGGTGGGATATTTTGTTGCCAATATTATTAATGATGATTTTGTTATCAGAACCTTTCTGTTTATTACGCATGCTACTACGCCCGAAGGGGACAAGCTAAAAGAAATATGTGGTTTGGGTTGGAATGATATTGAGTACTGGAAAATTGACCGATTGAGTACGTTCATGAATGTGGATCAGGAGGATTATCCTCGCTTGTCGGGCATGTTCGAAGAGGCTGGTTGTGGTGATTTGTTCAAATTACACAACGAAGAATTTACCGCTGAAGCTATGCAAACCGCCAATTTAGATGGTTTAAGAGATTATATCAAGAGTGGGAAGCAGGAGGTGACAGATGAGGTATTGGAAACGAGTTGAGCGGTTGGATAGGCTAGAGTTATTGATTTTTCTCTAAAAACAAGTAGCTTGCACTTCCTTAATTATGATGATGCAAACTTTTAAAAAGGGAATGTCTGCCATGAAAACTCAGGAATTACAAAATGCAAATCATGATCATTTGTCTTTTCAAATGATGGAAGTGGCTCACAAACCCGTGTACGATTTTACCAATATACACAGGCATGAGTATTTTGAGATCAATTTGTTCGAAAAGGGTAGGGAAGGGATCTCAGTTGATCAATTTTGTGGACTATTCGGTAACCGAAGAGTCTTTGTATATTGTAATGCCCAATCAGGTTCATTTGTTGTAACGGTTCAGAGACGAGAATGGATTGATCATTCAATTTAGTAAGCTGAGATTGATCGTAAAATAGTACCAATTCATCTGACAGCTTTGAATAAGTTTAAAGTGATTTTTTTAGACAAATTATCGATTTTGATCTAGGTCAATAACTCTCCTTAATTGCCCCTTTATATTTGCAGTGTATTAATTATTAAAACACTTAAAAAATATAAACATGAAAAATTTTTGGATATTTATTGTAGCAGCGATCACTCTTTTAAATTTAACTTCTTGCGATAAAGAGAATGATGAAATTGATTCTAAAATTGAAACTAAGGCTAAGGTTGAGAAATTTATGAGCCTTCGAAATCAAGTTAC
>JADGFH010000126.1:0-4170 GCA_016743925.1 Labilibaculum sp. | reverse complement strand
GTATTTAATCACCTTGTAATTCCTGATTTTGTAGTTCGTGATTTTCAGAATTCAGAAAGTAAAGCGATAAAAAATTCTTATCACAATTTCTATCTTGATTATTGGAAAACAAATGGAAAAGTAAGTCTAAAATCGGCGGCTAATGAATTACAGATAACAATCGACTACGGTGAAAAAGGAACAGACGAGTTTGGATATATGATCTCGGGTAAATATGAAATTACCTTACAGAAAAAAGGAAATACCCTTACCGAAATAAGAGATTGGAATTTGATAATAGCGGGAAGCAAAGTTAATGGATCTGTTACCAAAGAACTTCAAGTTTCGAAAACTGAAATCACTTACAAAGGAAGCTGTAAAGATTTTACTGTTATAACTTCTAAAGACAATAAAATTATTGAAAATGCATCTTTTAATGAAAAATTGACAAGATTGAAATCTGAAATTTTAGATGGGATGTATAAAATAGCAGATTCAAATAAAAATGTTTATGAGTATAATGTCGAGAAACCAGTTGTTTACGATTTAACTTGGAGAATGGGGAAATATATGCCAGTAAGCGGTATTGAAAAGGTTTTATTGATTGAAGATGATAAAGAGGAAACATTCACGATGGATTACGGGAATGGAGAAAAAGATTTTCTGGTAACAGTAACTCTTCCAAATGGTGAGAAAGAAGTGATTGTTTGTAATAAAAGATAGATTGTTGAATAATGTAAAAAGGATAAATGATTTTTTTATAAACGATAGACAATAGGTTTTCATCGAAACCAAAAACTGGGGAACCGCTATAATCGGAACCCCAGTTTTCTGCTTTTTATCTACTTGAAATAACTTTACTTTTCACTTTATTGGATATTATTCAAATAATTAGAGTGCTATTATTTTATTTCTATTGTGATTGTGTCCTTAATGTCTCTAGAGGAGGAACCAATCAATAATTTAAAATTACCTTCTTCTATTTTCCAATCCATAATAGAATCATCAAAGAATGCAAGATCTTTGGTTGGTATTGTTAGTGTAACTGTTTTTGTTTCACCTGGATTTAGATTTACTTTTTTAAATGCTTTTAATTCTTTTAATGGTCGTAAAACAGAAGCTTTAACATCATTTGCATATACTTGAATTACTTCATTTCCTCTTTTTTTACCTGTATTTTTAATCTCACAAGAGATGCTAATAGAGTCTTCTTTACCATAAGAAAGCTTGTCGGTTTTTGCATTTAATATTTCAAAAGAAGTGTATGTTAGTCCGAAACCAAAAGCATATAAAGGCTTTATTTTTTTTGTGTCGTGCCAACGGTAACCAACCAATATATCTTCCTTGTACTCTTGATTTGTACCATCACCAGGGTAAGAGAATTCACCAAATGCATGTGCAGCATTATCCTCTAGTTTCACAGGAAAAGAAAATGGTAGTTTCCCTGATGGGTTCATATCTCCCGAAAGGATATCTGCAATTGCATGTCCTGCTTCGCTTCCTAGGTACCATGTTTGTATGATTCCTTTTACTTGATTTACCCAAGGCATTTCAATTGCATTTCCACTTACCAGAATAACAGCGGTATTTTTATTAACTTTTACTATTTTGGATAACAATTCATCTTGTCCGAAAGGCAGAGAGAAATGTTTACGATCATCTCCTTCGCAATCCTGATGATGGTTTTTATTTAAACCGCCAACAAAAAGAACGATGTCCGCTTTAGCTGCTATCTTTACCGCTTCGTTTTGTAGAGAATCAGCGTTTAATTTTGAGTCAACAACTCTACCATATACGGATGGCCCCGAAGCATATCCCATTGCGTGAAGAATATTAGCATTTTTGAATCGCTTTTGAATTCCTTCCAATGGAGAAATTTCATGGATGCTTTTTAATTCGGAAGATCCTCCACCGACCGTCATCATTTTTGTGGCATTTTCCCCAATTACTGCTATGGTTTGTACCTTTGCTGGATCAATAGGGAAGATATTATTTTCATTTTTAAGTAGAACAATTCCTTCCTGTGCAATTTCACGAGCAAGCTTAAAATGTTCCTGACTATTCATACTGCCAAATGGACGAGATTTGTCCATATTTGTTCTGAACATTAGACGAAGAATACGACTTACCTTTTCGTTAATAACGGTTTCATCAATTTCTCCAGATTCAATCATTTTATGCAATGGATTGGCCATGTAGTAGTTGTCGTAGTGGTTTTTTGAAGAACTGGTTAATCCATCGGTACCTGTTCCCATTTCTATATCTAAGCCATAAAGAGCTGCTTGTTTGGTGTCGTGAGTAGCTCCCCAGTCGGTAACCAAAACGCCATCGAAAGCCCAATCTCCTTTCAATATTTTATTCACCAAAAGTTCATTGTGACAACAGTATTGTCCTCTGAACTGATTGTATGCTCCCATTATAGACCAAACCTGTCCTTCTTGAACTGCAGCCTTGAAGGCTGGCAAGTAAATTTCGTATAAAGCTCTATCGCTTAAGTCCACATTAATATGATCTCTCCAGTGTTCCTGATTGTTCAGGACATAGTGCTTTACGCAAGCTGCAACTCCATTTTCCTGAACTCCGTGAATGTATGGGACTACCATTTTTGAGGCTAAATAAGGATCTTCTCCCATGTATTCGAAGTTTCTTCCGTTAAGTGGCGTTCTGTAAATATTTACGCCAGGACCTAGGAGAATATCTTTCTTACGGTATCTGGCTTCTTCACCAATTGCTTTTCCATATTTGTAAGACAATTCTGTGTTAAAAGTGGCAGCCAAACAAGTTAGGGCAGGAAATGCTGTACAAGAATCATTTGTCCAGCCAGCATGTTGCCAACTGTCCCATTCAATTTCTGCCCGCACACCATGCGGACCATCCGACATCCAAATTTCAGGAATTCCCAAACGAGCAACGCCTTTTGAACTAAACTTAGATTGCGCATGACACATATCCAACTTTTCTTTCAAAGTGAGTTGTTTTATAATATTTTCAATTTTATTGTCCATTGATTTATTGGTTTCTTGGGCAAAAAGTTGACTTGAATTAATTATCGAGAGTAGAAAAAAAACAATTGTTATTTTTTTCATATTATGTGAGTTATGATTTTATTTAATATGTGATTGTTTGTATTGCTCTTGCTGGAATATTTATGCCTACAGCTTGATTGGCTCCAACATATAGTTGGTAATTTATTGATTGTTCTGATCGATTCATAACAACAGTAGCAATTTTTCCGTCTTCATTTTCAAAGGATGTACTTTCTAAAAAGCTAACGCTTGAAACTGTACTTATTCGTTTGGCCCCTGGTCGTATGAATTTTGAGAAGTGTCCCAAATAGTAATAAGATGGTGTATAGATTAAGCTGTCTGTTTTAGTATCCGCATGAATAGGAGAGAAGCATAAGTTTCCAACATGATTTGGACCTCCTGTTTCATCCAAAAGAATATTCCAATCGGTCCAGCCAACTGTTCCTCGGTTGAAGTCGTTAATCATTGATCGACCATATCGTTCTGCATTTGGCCAATATTGATATTTTGCAGGATCGAAACTTTCGTTACAGCCTTCGGTGAATAGTAATTTTTTGTCAGGATAAGCTTCCTGTATCTTTTGCAGATTGTCGAACATTGGTTCTCCACCGCGCCAGGTTTCATACCAATGGAAGCCAGTTCCCCATGCGTATTTTGATGCTTCTGCATCATCGAAAATGGTATTTGCCCTGTGGGTTATTAAATCTCTGTTGTGATCCCATACTACAATGTTTTTATCTCCAAGTCCTTCTTGTTCTAAAATCGGACCCAAGTGATTTTTAAGGAAATCTCTTTCTTCTTCGGCGGTGTAGATACAAGATTCCCAACGTTGTTTTGCCATTGGTTCGTTCTGAATTGTTACACCCCAAACAGGTATACCTTCCTTCTCGTATGCCTTAATGAATTTAGCGTAGTATTTTGCCCAAGCATCATAGTATTCAGGTAACAATTTGCCACCTTGAAGCATGTTTTTACTGTCTTTCATAAAGGCAGGAGGGCTCCAAGGGCTAGCATAAAATAGCATCGATCCACCGGCTTTTTTAATTGCTCGTTTGATCATTGGTAAACGGAATTGTCTATCATGTTCTATTGAGAAGGTTTTTAATTCTTTATCTCCTTCTTCGATATATGTGAAGCTGCCACTACTAAAATCGCAGCTGTGAAT
>JADGFH010000125.1 GCA_016743925.1 Labilibaculum sp. | reverse complement strand
GTTATAAATGATGTGAATCGTTCGGTAACTGAGCCGGTAGGTAGTGTAAGCGTAGAAAGACAACCAGTTGATGCTTGTTTTGATTATATTGTAAAGACAATGGATAAAGCATTAGTTGATCTTGACTTGCAATTGCAAGATGAAGCTAATGAATTAGGACGCATAACGAAACCGATTGCTGCTGCAATGAAGGCTAGAGTGTTAATGACTGCTGCAAGCCCTATGTTTAATGGTAATCAGGATTTTGGGACTATGAAAATGGCAGATGGAACTCCATTGTTCAATACAAATTTTGATGCCGAAAAATGGGATAGTGCTGCTCTTGCTTGTAAAGAAGCCATTGATTTGTGTCATGAGGCAGGAATTCGTCTTTATCAAAAAGAGGATTACCGAAATGCATTTGATCAGAATGAAATTACCATAAAGAAAGCAGCCTTGCGTGGTGCAATTACCGAAAGGTGGAGCATGGAAACAATTTGGGGCTCCACAGAAGGAGTTTACACAATACAGAAAGCTTCTTGTCCAAGACTTTATCCATGTACTACCAATCCTGTTGATGCAAATCATTGCCCAACATTAAGAATAGCTGAAATGTTTTATTCTGAAAATGGGGTACCTATAGAGGAAGATAATTCTTATGCTTTTGATAACCGATTTAAATTGAGAACAGCAAAGCAAGAAGATAAATATTTTGTAGAGCCAGGGGAACAAACGGCAATTCTTAATTTCAATCGTGAATTACGTTTTTATGCAAATTTAGCCTTTGATAGAGGAACATGGTTTGGTAATGGAAAAGAGACTACGGATGATGATCCATGGTATATACATGCAAGACAAGGTGAGTTTGCCTCTGTTTTTGAGCGATCTCAGTATTCAGTAACTGGATATTGGCCTAAGAAATTGGTTAGCATAAAGAGCCAAATCAAGAATGGTACTTCATTTACATCAGTAGATTATTTCTTTCCGATTATTCGTTTAGCAGATCTTTACTTGTATTATGCCGAGGCTTTAAACGAAACAAAGAGTGCTCCTGATGCAGCGGTTTACGAATACATCGATTTGGTGCGTAAAAGAGCAGATTTAGAGGGAGTAGTGAGTAGTTGGAGCCAGTATTCTAAAAATTCATCAAAGCCTACCACAAAATCAGGAATGCGAGATATTATTCAGCATGAAAGGTTAATTGAAATGGCATTTGAAGGAGGAAGATTCTGGGATCTTCGTCGTTGGAAACTTGCCAAAGATTATCTGAATAGGCCTATTAGAGGATGGAATGTTTTGAAGCATGAATCCAATGAATATTATACGGTTAATGTATTACACAACCAAAGATTTGATCAAAAGGATTACTTATGGCCAATTAGCGAAAACGCTATTCTTAATAATCCAGCTTTAGTTCAAAATCCAGGTTGGTAATAATTTAGTAATTAATAATACCATTAGAGATAATTGAGTAAATCTAAAAATAATATTGTGACTGATTAATAGAAATACTCAAGTAATCTTAACAAGAAAAAATTAATTAGATGAAAAATATATTCATATTATTGTTGTTGTCCATGACATTGTTGTTGGGCTGCGAGGAAAAAAAATATGATCCTCATGTAAATGATGGAATTGCACCAAGTCCTGTATCAAATGTTCAGTTTGAACCTATAGCGGGCGGTTTTGAAATTAGTTATGATATTCCTGATAATAGTGATTTACTTTATGTGAAGGCTGTATATACAAATTCTCATGGTATAATAAGTGAGGCAAAATCTTCTATGTATTCTAACGAAATCAAAATAGAAGGATTTGGGGATACGGAGGAGAAAACCGTACAATTATACAGTGTAGATCGAGGGGAAAATGTATCAACTCCAGTCGAATTTAAGGGGAATCCATTACTTCCTTCTGTAAAAACAATGGAAGATCTTTTGGACATTACTGCCGATTTTGGAGGTGCTAAATTTGCTTGGGAGAACAAGGAAAAAACACCTATTGTTGTAATGTTGTATGCTCAAGATTCTTTAGGGCGTATGGAAAATATTCATAATGTGTACACTTCTATGGAAGAAGGATCTTATTCTATTCGAGGAATGAAATCTGTTCCAACTAAATTTGCTGCAGTGATTCGCGACCGCTGGGATAATTTCTCAGATACGATTTACCCTGCAAACATGGAGTTATTGACGCCTTTATTAGAGGAAAGATTGGACAAGACTATTTTTAGAAAAGTTGTTTTGGCAAATGATGATAACTGGGATGCTTGGGAAGGTGATTATTATCATATTTTCGATGATGACATGAAAACAATTACGCATACTCAAGGAGATCATCCTAGACCAAGTATTTTTACTGTAGATTTTGGTGCTGAAGTTACGTTAAGTCGATTTGTGGTTTTTCAAAGACAAGTGGATGGTTTTGCATTTACACATGGGAATCCAAAGAAGTATAATGTTTATGGATCATTAGATTTACCTGGACAAGATGGTAATCTAGATGATTGGATATTCCTAAGAGAGTGTACTTCAATAAAACCATCAGGTTTACCTTTGGGAGAAAACACTGATGAGGATATGGAACACTTTCATAATGGAGATGAATACTCATTCTCTGAACCAATAACAATTAGATATTTTCGTTTTTCAGTAAGTGAAACATGGGACGGAGCTGGTTATATTGATTTCTCCGAAATGACTTTCTATGGACAGGTACAGAAAATAATTGATTAAACAGAAGCATATGAAAATTTCAAATATATTTAAATCATTAACAGTGGTTTTACTAACCTCTTTAATGTTCTCGTGTACTGATATGGATGAATTTCATGAAAAGTATGTCGAAGATGGAGAAGTTAATTATTCTAAAAAACTAGATTCTCTTTATTCAAGGGCTGGTAATGAAAGAATTGAGTTAACGGGTATAATAGGTAATGCCTTTAATGTGAAACAGATTGAAGTACTATGGGACAATGGAAATCAATCGAAATCTTTTGATTATGTGAAGAAATACAAAACGGATACAGTAAGCTTACTAATAGATAATATTGAGGAAGGTGCTTATGAGTTTGAAATTCAATCTAAAGATGCAGATGGAAATACCTCAGTAAAACTACTCTCTTTTGCTTCGGCATATGGAGAAGGATATCGCAAATATCTGCAAGCTAGATTTATAGATGGTTTCTCTTTTGATGGAACAAATGGAATTTTAAATTGGTCTATTGGTGCAGAATCAGATAGAGGTACAGAAGTAGTTTATACTAATACTTCAAATGAAGAGGTAAGTATTTTTGTTCATCAGGATTCTTCATCGGTTGAATTAAATAATTTCTCGTCAGCAGGAGCAGTGAAATATCGTACTATGTATGTTCCTGAATTAACTGCAATAGATTCCTTTTCTTCCGATTGGAAAGATTTTGTTTTGCCACCTTTAATGGGGATTTTGGAATCTGTAACCGCAACTCCTGTATTGGGAGGTGTTGAGTTTGCATGGAACAATATAGAGCAGACTGAAATTAAAGTGGAAATTGAATACATTGGTACGGATGGTACAACGATCAAGACAAGTGATTTTGAATCTATGGATACTAATGGTGTTGCAGTTGTATCGGGCATGAGTTCTTCGGAGCAGGTTGTAAAAGTTACTATTTCAGATTTACTAGGAAATTCATTCGGACCAAGAGAATTTACCACAGCACCAAAACCTGCTGTTAAAATTGACAAATCAGGATGGTCAGTAATTGATTTTTCTAGTGAAGAGGCTGGAGGAGAAGGTGATACTAACGGGTATGTTGCTGCTGCTATTGATGATGATATCAGTACTTTCTGGCATACTGCATGGAGTACAGGCTCTCCTGATTATCCGCATCACTTTACTGTTGATATGGGCAAGGAAATTACCATTGCAAGTTTTGAATGTTTTAGACGTCAAGGAAATGGTACTGGACATACCAAACAAAAATTTGAGGTAAGTACAGATAATGCAACCTGGACCGATTTAGGTACATTTGATTTTGACAATCAAACAAACGATGGTCAAATTACTGCTATCCCTTCTAATCCAAAGGTTAGATATTTTAGGTATACAGCTACGGAAGGCCCAAATAATTTCACTCATTTAGGTGAGATAAACGTTTTTGGTGCCGAGTAAGACTCTAAATTTATGTTGACGGAAATTTATTTTCGTCAACATTTTTCTGCATTACAACCTTTTAAAAGTTAGTGATGAGAGTGAGTATATAAAGAAATTGATCCAGTGAGATTTTCCTCACTGGATTTTTTTACATGAAGAAATAAAGCTTTGCAGCTTAAATTCCGTTTTAAATGGAATCATTATTCGCATAAAATTTGTCTTGATACGTTTCATTCTTATCGATAAAAAATTCTAAAAATATGGCTCAATAATTGTTAAAATTGAAAGTCGGGATTATCCTACTTGTTAAATCCATAAAGGAAATCTATTTTTACGGCCTAAGATTGGACAATATACCTTAAAATAAAACCAGAAAGAATGAGTGTTGAGAAAGAGAAAACGAAAAAAGAGGGCTTTTCTAGAGCCTTTTGGGTAGCCAACTCGGTTGAGTTGTTGGAAAGAGCTGCTTATTATGGAGTATTTATTGTAATTACCATATACCTTTCCCGTATTTTGGGTTTTACCGATGTTGAAGCAGCAATCATTTCAGGTTTGTTTTCGGGAGGATTGTATTTATTGCCAACCTTTAGTGGAGCTTTGGCCGATAAAATGGGTTTTAAGAAAGCACTTCTCCTTGCTTTTGGATTACTGAGTATTGGATATGCAGGTTTGGCTATTTTCCCCACATTATTAGAATCGGCAGGACTGGTTGAATACTCAAAAGATACTGTGTTTACAGGCTTAGAAACTAGTTCTCATAAATGGTTCATTATTCCGATCGTTATGCTGATCATGATCGGAGGATCTTTTATTAAATCGGTAATAACAGGAACGGTAGCGAAGGAAACTACTGTAGCCAATCGTGCTCGAGGATTTTCTATCTTCTATACCATGGTGAACATTGGTGCATTTTCTGGAAAAACTGTTGTAAAACCATTGCGTGAAGCGATGGGGAATGAGGGTCTAATTACGCTAAATTATTTCTCGGCAGGTGCAACCTTATTAGGATTAATAGCTGTTTACTTCTTTTTCAAAACCACAAGTCGCGAAGGAGAAGGCAAGAGCATGTCTGAAATTTGGCATGCTTTATTAAAAGTGCTTGTCAACGGTCGATTAGTGGCTTTGATCTTAATTGTTACCGGATTTTGGATGGTACAGCATCAATTGTATGCAACCATGCCTAAATATGTTTTACGTATGGCAGGAGAGGGAGCATCTCCATCTTGGTATGCCAATGTAAATCCATTAATCGTATTTGTTTTTGTTGGTTTAATTACCCAAATGATGCGGAAGAAAACAGCTTTGTTTTCGATGACGGTTGGTATGTTTATTATGCCGGTATCTGCTTTGTGTATGGCTGCAGGTAACCTTTTAACAGTAGATTCTATTGATCTTGGTATTTTCAGTTTGCATCCAGTTGCTTTCATGATGATTATTGGTATCGTATTTCAGGGATTTGCTGAATCTTTTATCTCACCAAGATTTTTGGAATACTTTTCGCTTCAAGCACCTAAAGGAGAAGAAGGTTTGTATTTAGGATTTAGCCATTTACATTCTTTCATATCATCCATTTTAGGTTTCGGATTGTCTGGATTCTTATTGCAGAAATATTGTCCAGATCCAAAGTTATTTGCAAATCATGCAGAATGGGAAGTCGCTTCGGCACATGCTCATTACATTTGGTATTATTTTGTAGCCATTGCGGCAACATCAGCAATCGCTTTGATTGTTTACGGTCGTATTACCAAAAAATTAGACGCACAAAAAGAATTGGCTTAATAGGCTTTGAACTTTATATTTGAAAAAGGATATCCTGTAATGGGATATCCTTTTTTTTATGAGTTGATATGCTATTCTTTTACTCTTCACTAAGAAAACAAGCCTCTTCGAGAAGTTGCTCGCTTACCTCAGCAATATTGTATAATAATACCAATTTTTGTCGTTCGTTTCCTTTCTCCATTTCACTAAGTTGATGCCCTAATTCCTCTATAAATGTTTTGATTCCAGCGGAAGAAGAACAAGCCGTTTGGTTTTTAATGGCATCAATGGCGTTTGTTAATTCAGCTTCAATATTGCTATACATCTGCCATTGTTTTTCATCTACATGGTTTTTTGTGTTTCGATGAGCTCCCAATGCCGATAGGTATGATAGCAGAGCATGATTGAGATAGGTAAGCGTAAAGGCGTGCTTTTGAAATTTCTGTTGGCGTTTGGGTTCTAACTTCATCCCTTGCCAAGACAAGGCAAGAGCACTATCTGCTTGATGTGCTCGATATCTGGCAACTCTATAGTCCAAATCATCCTCATTGGCTTCTTTGTATTCAGCCAATATTGATTTAAAATAATTGTTGTTTTGTTGCAAAGCGTTGGCGAGTAGTTGTGGGAGTTTCTTGTACTGCCAATCGGGCCAAATAAAGCGTACTACAGCAATGGCTAAGATGGCACCAATAAGTGTATCTAAAATTCGTGGTCCCATAACTGCGACCCCCTTGCCTGCAAGTAAATTAAAAGCTGCAATAACGAAAATGGTAACAAAAATAACCGAAATGGAATAGTTCTTTCGAAGCCAGGCGAAAAAAGCATAAGCAGCGCCAAGTAGTAAGGCTATTTGCCCTGCTTTGGTTGGAAGCAATTGCACAATTATTACCCCAATTACCACACCCGTTAAGGTGCCCAGAATTCTTTGGAACAGTCTTCTTCTGGTTTCGCTATAACTCGGCTGACAGACAAACAAACTGGTTAGTAAGATCCATTCTCCCTTTTCAATATGGAATTGATTAATGAGAATATAGCCCAATAGAAAGCAGGTGCTTAAGCGAATTGCATATCTCAAACGAGGATGACTCCAACTTAACTGTTCTTTAAAACGTTGCCATAAGGAGCGAGAATCACGATCTACTCTAGGGAGTATACCTGAATCTACATTATAATTCATGTTTTGCAGAGAAAGGTGCGATTGCGTAAGGTTTTGCAAGAGGAGAGAAAGGCTAGAGTATTTTCCACTTGAATTTTGTTTTTTCACCTTTGTTTTTAGGGCAGATACCGTCCATTTTAAAGCGATTGGGTGATGATATACCATTCCGATGATCAAACTTTTCGAAACTTCGTGACAGGCTATGGAAAGCTGAAGTAATAATTGACCTAAGCCTTCCAGAATTTCATGATTTTCAGGATTGTCACTCAATAAATCGTAGCGGTCGTGGCTCGAAGCAGCTCTTTCGTGCAGACTTTGCAGCAGAAGGAATTTATGTAAGTAGGGACGCAATGCTTCATGGTTTTTCATTGCATCTTCGTAACTGTTCAGTACGTTTTTACATCCTTCGAGCGAGTTGACCAACTTACTATTTAGAGTTGCCAAGCAATTTCGAAGTTTATCTTGAACTTTTGCATCGCTCGGAAACAATCGTGATTTTTCTTTCATGTATACAGAAAGATCTTCGAAGCCCTGCGATAATTGTTCTTCCAGTAATCTTGAAGGATGAAAGAGTAAAAGCAGAAGAGAGATGACACCATAACACAACGCACCAGCAGGAAGCAGTAATGGCTGCCAATACCAGTTGGGCGATAAATCCGCGCCAAGCATGGTGTAAATGGCAACTAACAAAGCACCAAAAGTAACGCCTCTATAACGTTCTCCCAGGCCACCTAAAATAATAAAGGTGATGGTTGAGCCAACCAAACCAATGCCAAATAATATAGGAAAAGGGCGCAAGAGTTCCACCGAAACACTTGAAATAGCGAAACTGATAATCGTAAGAATAAGTGCTTTTATGCGGCCTTTAGGATGATCGTTTGTTTCGGAAAGAGCACCAGCTAAAGCTCCCAATGCCAATGTAACGCCAATAAACGACGCGCCTAACATCAGGAAAGGAATTAACAAAAGCCCCATAGAAATGGATGCTTTAAGGGCAAACAATCGATTTGGATAGCGCCAAAATGTGCTAATCCAGAATTCGAACCATGCTTGTCCTTGAAATCTTTTTCCTTGTGTCTTTATTTTCATGTTTTAGATTCTTTAAGGCGCAAAGATACTAGAAGCAAAGAAGTAAAATACCTGATTGTATTAAATTCCTTTTAGGAATTCAGAAATAGTAGTTTGAAAACAAATCAGCTCGGTCTTTTTCATTTTTACTTCTGCAAGTAAATAATCGGTATGAGCATTTCCACATTTTCTTCCTTATTAAATCTTTTGTTAAGCGATGTTTGTTTTGTAGATTCACATGATAAGTATTCATTACCAGCCAATATGGGCGATATACACACTTTTTAAATGAATATAAACTTGGCTTGCTTACTTAGAGTATTTATATGGCAACAACCTTTAATCGCCCTCTAAGTCTAGCAAGATGTTAGCATTTTTGAAAAACGAACAGTTACAATGTCAAAAATATTTACATTGAATGTGTGATTATTTGACACATAAATAGCATTGTGTTTTCAATAAGCATCTGATTAATTGTGTGATATGGAAATGGAATGATTCTTGTCAATCACTGTAATTGAACAAATCGAATTATTATGCTGAAGTACAATATCAGAACTGCCTTAAGAAATCTATCCCGACTAAAAAGACATACGGTAATTAGCTTAATTGGATTAGCTATTAGCCTGGCTTGTTTATTTGTAATTACAGCTTGGACAATTCAAGAATTAAAATACGATAAGTTTCATAATCACTCAGGTTCTATTTATATAGTAACAACCGAGATGAAGAGTGAAAGTGGTGATAATGTGACATTAGTAGAAACTCCAACGGCATTAGCTCCAGAACTCAAAAATAAAATACCTGCCATTGAACAAAGTTTCCAATTTATGTACCTATATGGGAAAAGAGTATTAAAAAGTGGAAACAATAGTTATAAGGAAAGTGGTGTTGCAGCAGATTCTAAAATGCTAGAAGTATTGAATTTCCCATTATTATATGGTAGTATTAATTATTTAGACGAGCCAAATTCTATTTTTATAACAGAAAAACTTGCTAAAAAACTATTTCAGGCTGAATCCTCAGTGGGAAAAATTATAGAATATCCTAATAATATGCTGTTAACCGTAAAAGGTGTTCTGAAAGATATTCCTGAGAATTCAAGTTTAAAGTTTGATTTTATTGTCTCGAACAAAATCGAAGTGGGAAATAATTCAACTTGGTGGCCGCTTTCAACTAACACATTTATTAAAACTGCTCCTAATACAGACATCGCAAACATCAAACAAATGGCAAATACTATTTGGAGAGAAAATATTAAATACGAACAATTTAGTATTGATCTATTGCCTATTACAAAGTATAGATATGGCGCTAATTTTGAAGCTTTTAATGCTAAGCATGGTAATTATCTGAAATTATTTTCATTTATAGGCATAGCTATACTGATCTTAATATTGGCTTCCTTAAATTACATTAACCTGGTGTCCGCTTCTTTAATTAAAAGAACAGGTGAAGTGGGTATCCGGAAAATTAATGGGGCGAGTTCGAAGAATATCTTTAACTACTTTCTTGTAGAATCTGCTATTAATTCGATTATTGCGAGTGTTCTAGCCATTCTTTTGTCCTTGCTTTTTATTCGTCTATTTAATCTAATTTTAGATGTTAATGTTTCTTCAATATATTTAGTAATCAGCTGTACTTTAGGTACTATTGGATCATTCTTGATGATTGGAATAATCTCGGGCTTATATCCTGCATTACTCACGAGTTCATATTCGATTTTTTCTAAAATTCAAAACACCAGTTATTTAAACTATAAGGGCAGGTTAAGAAATGCTTTTGTAATCAGTCAATTTATATTATCAATTACTCTGACTATAGTCTGTTTGATTATTATTCAGCAAACTAACTATTTAAGTAATTTCGATACAGGATATGATTCTCACAATATTGTTGAAATATATATGCCTCCGCAAGGAGTAAAAGATTTCGAGGCAATAAAAAGTAATCTTCTGTCTAATCCCAATATCAAACAAGTTTCTTTTGCGGGTAATTCGCCCGTCGATGTCAGCCCATTTTTTATGACAGACAACTGGAAATGGGACGGATCAAATGATGGTACTTCAATTTACCGATTGACTATTGATCACTCCTACATAAACATTTTCCAAATCCCACTTCTTAAAGGAAGGAATTTTTCTGGGGTAGAAACAGATAAAGGTAAAGTGATAATAAATGAAAAGTTATCTCAATTACTAGGTTTTAGCAATCCTATCGGTAAAATTCTATGGCAAGGCGAAAATAAATTTGAAATAATTGGAGTTGTTGAAAATTTCCATTTTCAGAATCTTTCTAACAATATTAAACCACAACTATTCGTCTATAGCGCTTCAAAGAATAGAATGTTTGTAAAAATGAACAAAAACACAGAACAAAGTATAACTACCATAAAAAATCAATTTACTCAGTTTTACGACCAACCATTCAGTTATAAATTTATCAATGATCAGATTAAAGAATTGTATGTAAATGAAAATAAAGTTTCGCTTGGAATTATTGTGTTTACCATTTTAACCATTATTCTGTCGTGTATCGGATTAATTGGTCTAATTACCTTTAACACTGAATTAAAAATTAAGGAAGTTGGTATTAGAAAAGTATGTGGAGCAAATATTACTGAGATTTTTGTTTTCCTTAATAAAGATATTATGAAATGGTTCTTGTTGGGGTTTATTATTAGTTGTTCGATATCCTGGTATTTAATGACTAAATGGCTTGGAAATTTTGCATTCAAAATTTCTTTAGATTGGTGGATATTTATATTGGGAGCAATCATAATTTTTACAATTACTGCACTTACAGTAAGTTGGCAAACTTGGAAAGCTGCAATAACAAATCCTGTAGAATCATTGAAATATGAGTAGAGTTTTAAATGAAATTTAGGAAATAAAGAAAATGGTGAATGGTCAAGCCATAAGAATAGGGGTAAAGAAATAAATGTTACAGGAAGAGAGTTTTGCCCAATAGTTTCACCTGATGGCAAATACTTTTTTTCCACATCGGCTCAGATTAAAAATAAAAAAGCACATAGAATTATGGGAACCTCAAGATTTACTATTAC
>JADGFH010000124.1 GCA_016743925.1 Labilibaculum sp. | reverse complement strand
AAAGCTTATCTTAAGAGCTTTTAGAAGTTGAGTTTGAGTAATTATTATAGTTATTAACAGGTAAATAGCCAGTGACACAAAGTTTTGAACATACCCGGTTTTTCTGAAAACTACAAGAAATAGAATCAAATAAACGATTAAAAATTAATCAAATGAATGAAAAAACTTATTGTCCAAATTGTAATTAAAATAGAGTATTAAAATGAAGAAAATCTTATTATTGTTATTGATTGTTGTTCCAGTTATATCATATACTCAAGAAAAATTAATTTTTGAGGAAGTAATTGATGAAGGAGATACTAATAAAGGTGAACTTTTTATTCGAGGTAGAGAATGGTTTGATGAGAATTTTAAAAGTGCAAAAGATGTGTTACAAATTCAAGACAAAGAAAATGGAGAGTTATCTGGAAAAGGGATTATGAGTGTTGAGTATGAATGGCGGTATATGGGGAAGAGAAAATCTTTTACAGATGTTAGTTTCCGTATGAATCTTTGGGTAAAAGATGGTCGGTACAAATATGAAATGACAGATTTTTATGTGATGAGTGATACAAGAAGTATAGAGTTTGGCAACTTAACATCCAGTAATGAAACAAATGTCAAATTTCCAGGTTACAATAGGAAAAAGTTGAATGAAATGTATTTGTCTATTAAAACAGGAGCAATAGTAAAAGCTAAGGCTATGATTGGAGAGTTGAAATTAAAGATGGATAAAAAATCAAAGTCGTCAGATTGGTGAAATTGATTGTATTATCAATGGAATAAAGTGATAGCCCGAGAATATAGATTTGAAATTTGATGCCCTCACTCCAAGTTGAGGGTATCAATAGTTTTATTGAGAATCAAAGTGAGAATTATCAAAAATGATTACTTAGAATAAAACAAAGCCACTCCCTAAGAAGTGGCTTTTGTTATAAGTAGTGTTCTATTTTATTTTACTGAAAATTCTGTTTTAGATGTTGTTGAAGAAATGCAGAAACTCTTCTGTTTTTTCCACCATTTTTGTTGATCCGGTATAAAAAGGAACACGCTGGTGCAGAGATTCTGGTTTAATTTCTAGAATTCGTTGGGTGCCATCTGTAGCCAAACCACCTGCTTGTTCTGCAATAAAAGCAACCGGGCTGCATTCGTAAATTAAGCGTAGTTTACCTTCCGAATTTTTATTGGTTTGCGGATAGATAAAAATTCCACCTTTTAATAAGTTACGGTGAAAATCGGCTACCAGTGAACCAATGTAACGAGAAGTGTACGGGCGCTTGGTTTTGGCATCTTTTTCCTGACAATACTTAATGTACTTTTTTACTCCACTCGGGAAATTGATATAGTTTCCTTCGTTGATAGAATAAATGGTTCCATTTTTAGGCGTTTTAATATTCGGATGCGAAAGGCAGAACTCTCCAATTGATGGATCAAGAGTAAATCCATTTACTCCATTTCCTGTTGTATATACTAACATGGTAGAAGAACCATATATAATATATCCAGCGGCAACTTGCTTGGTTCCTTCCTGCAGAAAATCTTCTATTGTCGCAACTTCTCCTCGTGGTGAAATGCGTTCGTAAATAGAAAAAATGGTTCCTATGGAAACATTTACATCAATGTTTGATGAACCATCAAGTGGGTCCATTGAAAAAACGTATTTCCCATTTTTACTCATTTCATCATCAAAAACGATGATGTCTTCATTTTCTTCAGAAGCAATAGCAGCACATTCACCACTGGCTTTTAAGGCATCAATAAAGTGAGTATCTGCAAAAACATCTAATTTTTGCTGATCTTCTCCTTGTACATTCTGATCTCCATGCTCACCTAAAATATCAACTAAACCAGCTTTGTTAACAGCGCGGTTTACAATTTTAGATGCAATTCCAATATGATGCAACAATCGGGATAGTTCCCCTTTTGCTCCGGCATGATCGGATTGTCTTTGGATGATGAATTGATTTAGTGTTTGAACGTTATTGTGTTCAGTCATTTTTAAAGGCTTTTTGGTTTACATTCATTTGGTGGCATAAAGTTATGCTTTTTTGTGAAACGCCGAAACTCTTATTTCAAACGTTTTCGAAGCGTGTTTTGATGTATATAGGCCTAGGTATGCTAGGTATAGGTGATGATTCATGATTTTGATAAATTTTAGGGATGTTAAATGTTTTTTTTGCAGGAGAGTGAAATTCTGTCATTTTTTTAGTTTTGAAAAGTGAAAATAGTAACAGAATTCTTTAATTTTTAGTAAAGATGAAAATGCTAATACTATATTTAGTAACTTCATTTTTTAATTCTAAGAATAGAGTTTGTAGTATCAATTTAAGAATCGTTTTAACAATCATTTGATGAACATATTTAAATTTGGTGGAGCTTCAGTAAATAGTGCTGATGGCGTGCGTAATTTTGTGAAGATCGTTCAGTCGTATCGGGAAGAAACAATAATTGTTCTCTCTGCTATGGGGAAAACGACGAATGCGTTGGAAGAAATTGTTGAAGCCTTTTTTAATAAAACTGATTTCGACTCAAAATTACTAGCTGTAAAACAATATCATTTATCAATCGTGAACGAATTGTTTCCTAAAAAAGAGGATGCAGTTTATGAAAAGATTGAAGTTCTTTTTAATCAATTGGAGCAATATCTTCAAAAAGAGCCGTCTTTGTGTTATGAGTTCGAGTATGATCAAATTGTATCATTTGGAGAACTGATTTCAACTACAATTGTATCGGAATTTCTTCGTTTAAGTGGCCGGCCAAATAAATGGGTAGATATTCGTACCTGTTTAAAAACCGATGATACTTATAAAGAGGGTAGAATTGATTGGAAACTATCGGAGAAATTGGTTTCACAAACGTTTAGTTTTAATAATACTTTCGTTTATATAACTCAAGGCTTTATTGGAGGTACAAAAACAAATCAAACAACTACTTTAGGAAGAGAAGGCTCTGATTATTCCGCCGCAATTCTTTCCTATATTTTAGATGCTGACAAACTAGCCATTTGGAAAGATGTGCCAGGAATTATGAATGCAGACCCGAAATGGTTGCCTGATGCACAAAAATTGGAACGGATTACTTATCAAGAGGCCATTGAGTTAGCTTTTTATGGAGCAAAGGTGATTCATCCAAAGACAATACAACCAATTAAAAAGAAAAAGATTCCATTACAAGTGCGCTCTTTTCTTGATTTGAATGAATCGGGAACTTTAATTAGTACAGCTTCTAAAAAATTGGATTACTTGCTTCCTGTTTACATTCAAAAAAAGGATCAAGTTTTGATTTCGATTCGCCCAATTGACTTCTCTTTTATCTTGGAAGAAAAGTTAAGTTCCTTGTTTTCTTTATTTGCAAAACATCGTGTCAAAGTAAATTTAATTCAAAACTCGGCAATTAGTTTTTCGGTGTGTGTAGATAATTCAGACAGACGATTAAAAGAATTAATTGAAGAAATTTCAATTGATTTTGAGGTGAAATATAATGATAATTTGGAATTAATAACCATCCGTCATCATAACCAAGAGGCGGTCGAAAGAATGACGAAAGGCCGAGAAACACTGCTAGAACAGCGTAGTAGAGACACAGCTCAATTCGTGTTGGTTTAAGGTTTTAACTTTGAAAATAAAAAGACAAAGAAGTCTTAATTGTTTGGACAATTGAAAAACTTCTCTATCTTTGTCAAAGTTATTTAAGGTAAAACTCCTAGGAGGATATCTATAATTTATACAGAAGAAGTAAGAGACAGGCTCGTTGACCTTCTGACAACCGCGGCTACCATTGCTGAAAGGTGTCAAATCCTGACCAAATAATTGGTGAATATAAATTAAAAGATCATGAAGCAGAATAAAACTCATTATTACAATCAGGAAGCTCCACAAGAGCAAAATTTTCAGTTGCAATCTTTGGCATCTATTACTACGATGATGCGAATGCAACGAATGATGCGTATGATTTAACGCATTCTTTCTAAAATCTTTCCCCTTTTTTAGATACTGGTGCGTATAAAATAACACCGACTCGGGAATTCAAATTCAATCTTGCTTAATTTTCATGTTTCTGTTTTGTTCAGAGCAAGGAATAGGTACAACTAAACCTGAAAACCACATTCAGATCGTTTACTGATAAAATAGATTTGTATTTGTGACCATTCGAAACCTACGAGGTTTCTAACCAATTAACATTTTTTTTAATCAAGGATATATCCTAAGTTGTTAAAGCTAATAATTAAGCGCCATGTAAATAGCTGGTTGCTGATAGCTAGAAGCTGACAACTATAAAAAAAAGAATCGCTATGTCAGATAATTTAAGATACGAAACATTACAGATACACGCAGGTCAGGAAGTTGATGCAACAACAAACTCAAGAGCAGTTCCTTTGTATCAAACCACAGCTTATACTTTTAACAATTCGGAGCACGCAGCAAACCTGTTTGGACTAAAAGAATTTGGGAACATCTATACCCGTTTAATGAACCCAACCAATGATGTGTTCGAGAAAAGAATTGCAGCTTTGGAAGGTGGAGTTGCCGCAGTTGCAACCGCTTCGGGGCAGGCAGCACAGTTTTTAGCTCTAACCAATATTCTCGAAGTTGGAGACAATTTTATAAGTGCTTCTCAAGTATATGGAGGAACATACAATCAATTTAAAGTTCAGTTTAAAAAACTAGGCATTCAATGTCGTTTTGTTGATATCGATGAGCCAGAATCAATTATTCCATTGATTGATGAGAACACCAAAGCGATTTATGTAGAAGCTTTACCGAATCCTAAGTTTTCAATTCCTGATTTTGAAAAAGTATCAGCAATAGCGAAGAAATATGATTTGCCACTTGTCGTGGATAACACTTTGGGAGCAGGAGGATATTTATTCCGTCCATTGGAACATGGAGCCAATATTGTTGTGGAATCAGCAACAAAATGGATTTGTGGACACGGTACTGCAGTAGGAGGAGTTATTGTTGATGGTGGAAACTTTAACTGGGGAAATGGTAAATATCCTCAATTTACTGAACCATCAGAAGGATATCACGGATTGGTATTTTGGGATGTTTTTGGTGCCGATGGACCATTCGGAAACATTGCATTTGCAATTCGTGCAAGAGTGGAAGGTTTGAGAGATTATGGCTGTAGCCAGAGTCCTTTCAATTCTTTCTTATTGTTACAAGGATTAGAAACACTTTCTCTTCGTTTAGATCGCCATGTTGAAAATACAGTAGCATTAGCGAAATGGTTAGAGGAGCAAGATTGGGTAGAACAAGTAAATTACCCAGGATTGCCATCGAGTCCATATTACGAAAGAGCACAGAAATACTTCAAAAAAGGTGCTGGATCTGTCTTAACTTTTAAAGTTAAAGGCGGAAAAGAAGTTGCTGATAAATTAGTTGATGGAGTAGAATTACTTTCACATGTTGCCAATTTAGGAGATGCAAAATCGTTAATTATCCACCCAAGTTCAACTACTCATGAGCAATTATCTTTGGAAGAGCAGAAAGCTTCGGGAGTGGAACCAGGCTTGCTTCGTATCTCGGTAGGAATTGAGCACATCGAAGACATCAAAGCAGATATCAAACAATCTGTTGAGAAAGCAATTAATGTAGAGACAATCAATTAGTTTTTATAGCCTATCCCGGCCGATCACCTACTCATAGGTGATCGACTGGGAACTAGTATTTGCACAAGTTTAGCATTGTGCAATCTATTCTTAATACAAAACAACAAACAAAACAAAAATTTAAACTGTGAATTCCAATTGTTATATCCATAAAGAAGGTTTAGAACTTGAATCAGGTGAGTGCCTGAAAGAGCTAGAACTAACTTATCACACCTATGGGGAATACGATCCGCAAAGGAATAATGTGATTTGGGTTTGCCATGCGCTTACCGCTAACTCTGATGTTTTTGATTGGTGGGAAGGATTATTTGGCGAAAATGATTTCTTCAACCCTAAAGATTATTTCATAGTATGCGACAACACGCTCGCCTCTTGCTATGGCTCAACTGGTCCTCTTTCCAAAAATCCGGACAACGGTCAGGATTATTATCATGATTTTCCTCAATTAACGGTTCGTGATTTGGTAGGAGCTCATGAAATCTTGCGAAAGCATTTAAAAATCGATCGTATTCATATGATGATTGGTAGCTCACTTGGAGGCATGCAAGCCTTAGAGTGGGCTTATCGTTTGAATGGTAAGTTGGACAATTTGGTGGTTTTGGCCTCCAATGCTAAGCATTCTCCTTGGGGAATCGCCTTTAACGAATCGCAAAGAATGGCGATAGAAGTTGATCCGACTTGGAAGGAATCAAACGATGAGGCAGGTTTGAATGGAATGCGCGTTGCTCGATCTATTGGCTTATTGAGTT
The DNA here is from genome assembly GCA_016743925.1 of Labilibaculum sp. Lineage (GTDB taxonomy): Bacteria > Bacteroidota > Bacteroidia > Bacteroidales > Marinifilaceae > Labilibaculum. Next base: position 4,824 of record JADGFH010000124.1, on the reverse strand, counting down.
ACCGAACGTATTCTACTTACGATCATTCTCAGCAAGAAAATGAAGAAGGGAAAGTAGATGATTATCGCGCCAGTTCCTACCAACGTTATCAAGGTGAAAAATTAGCGAGAAGATTTAATGCTTATTCTTACTGGCATCTATCAAAAATAATGGATAGCCATGATATGGGAAGAGGTAGAAATGGTTTGACTTCAGCTTTAAGCGGGATAAAATCTAGAACACTAGTAATTGGTGTGAATTCAGATCAAATTTTCCCAATTCAAGAACAACGATTTATTGCAGATCATATTCCAAATGCAGAATTCCTTGAAATCAATTCGATTTACGGACATGATGGATTCCTTTTGGAACAAGAACAACTAACCCAAGTATTAAAAACCTTCTTAATCGACAACAAGACCAATGAGCAATAAATTAAAAATAGGCATTTTCGGATTCGGAGTAGTTGGTTCTGGATTGGCCCACGTTCTTAAAAATAGTAAAGGCTTAGATGCATCAATCGTAAAAGTTTGTGTGAAGGATGCAGCTAAGGAAAGAGATATAGATTCTAAATTACTAACCACCAATCCTGATGATATTTTAAATGATCCAGAAATTAATGTGGTTGCAGAATTGATTGATGATGCAGATGCAGCTTACTATATTGTAAAAACTGCCATGCAAAATGGCAAGCATGTGGTTTCGGCCAATAAAAAAATGCTAGCCCATCATATCGAGGAATTGATTCAATTGCAGTGGAAACACAAAGTATCCTTTTTATACGAAGCTTCGGCATGTGGCAGTATTCCGATAATCAGAAATTTGGAAGAGTACTACGATAATGATTTGTTGCAATCGGTTAGTGGAATTCTGAATGGATCATCGAACTACATCTTAACAAAGATTTTTAATGAGAACTTGGATTATGATCTGGCTTTAAAACAAGCACAAGATTTAGGTTTTGCAGAAAGTGATCCTACTTCGGATGTAGGCGGATTTGATACTTTATACAAGTTGATTATTCTTACCGTTCATGGATTTGGTTTGTTTGTACATCCCGATGAGGTTTTCAATTCGGGAATTGGCAATTTATCTCCAAAAGATATTGAGTTAGCATCGCAAAAAGGATATAAAATTAGACTACTAGGTAAAGTATCTAAGGTGAATGGTAATCATGTCAACTTATTTGTTGCGCCTAAATTTGTGAAACCAGAAGAGCACGCTTATACGGTAGAAAGTCATTACAATGGCGTATTGATTCAAGGTAACTTCTACGACAATCAGTTCATGTATGGAAAAGGAGCTGGTGCTCATCCTACAGGTTCGGCTGTGTTGTCTGATATTACAGCACTGGCTTACAATTACAAGTACGAATATAAAAAGCTAAAATATTACGGTGGCTTAAAATATACCAACGATATGGATGTTGAAATCTACTTAAGGTATACCGACAAGAATGATTTGGCCTTATTTAATTTCAAAGAAGTATCAGAATCACTCAAAGGGAAAGATTTTAATTATGTGATTGGAACATTAAATATTTCAGAACTGATAAAAATCCGAAAGCAACTCGAAGGGAAAGATATTTTCCTAGCTTATTTAGGTGATGAGTAATTTTAAAAGTCCCCTCTTGAGAGGAGATATAGGGGAGTGTTGTTCTTTTGAAACATCCCTCTTTAATCCCCCTTCCAGGGGAATACAAACAATAGTACTTGTTAATAGATTTTGAAATGATCATATACAAATTTGGTGGCGCATCGGTAAAAAATGCGACTGCTATCAAAAATATTTGTCAAATTATTGGCAAAGTAAAGCGTCCACTTACAGTAGTGATTTCGGCAATTGGTACAACAACCAATTTGTTGGAAGAACTGATAGACGCCTATTTTTCTGGAAATGATAAGGCCTTGGAACTTTTTGATTTATTGAAGAAAAACCACACTTCAGTAATCGAGGATTTATTCGAAGAAGTTCCAGCAAGCCTAAATTCAGAAATAAACGCTCTTTTCATTGAGCTAAAAACCAAAATTTCGAAACCATCATCCGATCAGTTCAATTTTGAATACGATCAGGTGATTGGTTTTGGAGAGCTTTTATCAACAAAAATAGTATCAGGATATTTAAATAGCATTGAGCAAAATAACAAATGGATTGATGTTAGAACTTGTTTAGATTCTGATGACAATTATGTAGATGCCAATATTCTTTGGGATTCTTCAAAAGAGAAGGCAAATGCTACTTTTTCTGATAATCCTACTGCATTATACATTACACAAGGTTTTATTGCTAGAGATCCGGAAGGGAATACAACTTCTTTGGGAAGAGAAGGATCGGATTATACGGCAGCCATTTTGGCTCACTTGTTGGGCGCTGATAAAATGATCATATGGAAAGATGTGTTGGGAATATTGAATGCAGATCCTGATTATTTTGAAGAAACCACTAAGATTGATTTGATTCCATATCATGAAGCAATTGAACTTTCGTACTATGGAGCAAGAGTAATTCATCCGAAAACCATAAAGCCTTTGCAGGCTAAAAAAATCCCTTTGTGGGTAAAATCTTTTATCGATCCATCGCAAAAAGGAACTTTAATTACCAAGGGAGAACAGCCGCAACCATTGTTGCCAAATTACATTGTGAAGAAAAGGCAAATGTTAGTGACTTTAAAACCTTTACATTTTTCATCTATTGGAGAAAAAGACCTGGTTTTTATCTTCACCTTGGTGACAAAATATAGAATAAAGCTTAATTTTACTCAGAATACCGCAGTTAGCTTTGCTTTTTGTGCCAACAGTTCGGCCCGAAACATGCAAAGTTTGGTGGAAGAATTAGAGAAAAAGTACGATGTGGAGTTGAGCGATGATTTAGAATTAATCACGGTTCGACATTACACACCAGCTACAATTGAAGAAATACAACTGAAACATCACGTTTTGGTAGAACAAAAGAACAGTAATACCGCAATCTATCTAACAGTCGCAAATTAAAATGGAGCAGAAATTGATATCTATAAAAGAAGCATTAAAGAAGCAAATTCTTGTTTTAGACGGAGCAATGGGAACAATGATTCAGGCACACAAATTGACTGAATCGGATTTTCGTGGAACTCGTTTTGCAGATTTCTCATGTGATCAGAAAGGACATAACGACTTATTAACGCTTACTCAGCCAGATATCATTAAAGATATTCATAAGAAGTTTTTAGAGGCGGGAGCAAATATAATAGAGACCAATACATTCAACGTGAATGCAATTTCATTGGCCGATTACAATTTGGAAAATTTGGCTTACGAGCTAAATATCGAATCGGTAAAAAATGCGCGTGCAGCCGTAGACGAAATGAATGCAATTGATCCGAATACACCACGATGGGTAGCAGGAGCAATTGGTCCAACCAATAAAACGACTTCAATGTCGCCAAAGGTCGAAGATCCAGGTTATCGAGAGGTAGGTTTTGACGATTTGGTAAGAATTTATACCGAGCAGATAAAAGGATTGTTAGATGGAGGTGTTGATGCACTATTGATAGAAACAATTTTTGATACGCTTAATGCGAAGGCTTGTATCTACGCGGCCGATCTAATATTAGCAGAAAGAGATTTGGATCTTCCGATCATGATTTCGGGAACCATTACCGATAATAGCGGACGAACGCTTTCGGGTCAAACATTAGAAGCTTTCATTACTTCTATTAAATGTGATCGATTGGTAAGTATTGGTCTGAATTGTGCCTTTGGAGCGAAAGATTTGGTTCCATACATTCAACAATTGGATACCTTGCTGCCTGTTTATGTAAGTGTATATCCGAATGCTGGTTTGCCAAACGAATTGGGCGAGTACGATGAAACTCCGCAAACCATGTTGAGTGATTTAAGAGAATTATTAGATAACAAGAAGATAAATATTGTAGGTGGATGTTGTGGTACAAGACCAGAACACATCAAAATATTGGCCGATGCAGTTAAAAATGCAGAGCCTAGAGAAATTCCAGTAGTCGAAAAAGAAACTCGTTTAAGCGGATTGGAACTATTGCGTGTAAATTCATTAAGCAATTTTGTGAATGTAGGGGAACGTACCAATGTAGCAGGATCGCGTAAGTTTGCACGTTTAATTAACGAAAAGAAATACGAGGAAGCACTTTCTATAGCGCGTAACCAAGTAGAGAATGGAGCACAAATCATCGATGTGAACATGGATGATGCCATGTTGGATGCAGAAAAAGAGATGGATATTTTCCTTAAACTTTTAGTATCCGAACCTGAAATTTCTCGTGTTCCGATCATGATCGATTCATCAAAATGGTCTGTTTTAGAAGCCGGATTAAAGTGCGTTCAAGGAAAATGTGTGGTCAATTCAATATCCTTGAAAGAGGGAGAAGAAGAATTTATAGCGCATGCAACTCAAATTAAAAGATATGGAGCTGCCGCGGTTATCATGGCTTTCGATGAAAAAGGTCAGGCAGATACATTCGAAAGAAGAACACAAATTTGCGCAAGAGCGTATAAAATATTGACCGAAACGGTTGGTTTCCCTGCTGAGGATATCATTTTTGATCCGAATGTATTGGCAATTGCAACAGGAATCGAAGAGCACAACAACTATGCGGTCGATTTTATCAAGACCGTAACCTGGATTAAGGCGAATCTACCTTACGCTAAAATTAGTGGCGGAATCAGTAATTTATCTTTCTCTTTCCGTGGAAATAACATTGTTCGTGAGGCCATGCATTCCGTATTTCTTTATTATGCCATTAAGGAAGGATTAGATATGGGAATTGTAAATCCTGGAATGTTGCAGATTTACGATGAAATTGAACCAGAATTATTGCAGAAGGTAGAAGAT
>JADGFH010000892.1 GCA_016743925.1 Labilibaculum sp. | reverse complement strand
CAATAGACCAATAAATGAGCCTAATATTCCGAATGCTATCGAACCTAAAATCATTTTCTTAAAATCACTGGTAAACATTCCAGCAATAGTTTGAGGAATTGTGAGGAATGAAATAACTAAAATAATTCCTACAACTCGAATATTTAATACAATTGCTAAAGCCACTAATGAAATCATTAGATAATTTAAAAACTGAACTGGAGCCTTTTGTGTACGGGCAAAATCCTCATCGAAGGCAACAAACAGTATTGGCCTTATAAAAAAGATAAATACCGAAATAGTAACGATACACAATGCTAAAAGCAGATACAGATCCAAAGAGCCAACCGTTAATATATTCCCAAATAAGAAACTCATTAAATTAGGAGCATATCCTGGTGTCATATAAATAAAGATGATTCCCAAAGCCATACCCAAAGCCCACAAAATACCAATTACCGAATCTTGTCTCACATCTGTTTTTTTCGATATCCATTCAATTCCTAAAGCCGATAATACACCAAAGACAGCTGCACCTAATACCGGATTTAAACCCATATACCAAGCCAACCCAATTCCACCAAAAGAGGCGTGAGTAATACCTCCACTAATAAAAACAATTCGTCGGGCAACAATATAGGTTCCGATTATACCACAAGAAACACTTGCTAATAAAGCCGCGCCTACAGCATTTAAAAAGAAATTATATTGAAACAATTCTAATAATGAATTCATATTTTAATGATGATGCTTTAGTACTCGGTGAGGAACTTCGCCATGTGTGATTAAATCTATCGGACAATTATAAGCTTTCAATTGCTCTTGCGAGATAACATTTGAATCATGGTAACATAGCGTTTGGTTAACACAGGCAATTGTTTTTACATGCGAACAAATTGTCCCTACATCATGCGAAACTATAATGATAGCCATGTGCGAATTTAACTGATCTAAAATTTCATAAAGCTCTCCTTCAAAATTGCTATCAACGTAAGTATCTGGTTCGTCTAAAATCAATAATTTTGGATCGGAAATTATCGCTCTACACAAATAAACTCTTTGAAGTTGTCCTCCAGAAAGCTCCCCAATATTTTTATTTTTAAGATGAGAAATTCCCATCTGAGTCATCAACTTAATGGCACGAAGCTTATCTTCTTTACCATATCTTCCAAATAATTTTTTGTGAGACATTAAGCCCGAAAGAATTACGTCTTTTACCTGAATTGGAAATTTATTATCAATCTGATTAATTTGCGGCAAATAACCAATATTGCATCGATCATTACCTTCAGGCAAAATTTCACCTTGAATGGTTTTTAATGATCCTAAAATAACCTTAAGAAGAGTTGTTTTCCCTCCTCCATTCGGACCAATAATTCCAATAAAATCATTTTCTTTAACCGTCAGGTTCACTTCCTTCAATACGATTTTATCATCGTAGCCAGCAGTTACAGATTTCAGTTCCAGAATATTTTTCATCTGCTCTCTTTCAATCTTTAAGTATATTGATAATGCGTTTCATTTCAACCAACCAATCTTCCGATAAGGGATCAATTTGAACCACTTCTCCACCGATCTCAGCCATAATTGCCTTAGCATTTTCAACATTAAATTGTTTTTGCACAAAAATCTGCTTGATCTCTTTACTTTTTGCCTCCTCTACCAAATTTTTCATATGAGTTGGAGAAGGTTCTTTCCCGTCCAATTCAACCGAAATTTGGTTCAAACCATAATCTCGAGCTAGATAAGATAAAGCAGGATGAAAAATCATAAACGATTTTCCTTTCTTAGATTTAAAAGCCTCAAGAGCCATTTGATCCAATTCTGCTAATTCTAACAAAAAAGCTTTATAGTTTTTTTCGTATTCATTTTTCTTTTCAGGAGCATACGCAACTAGTGTCTCAAATGTATTCTTAGCAATTATCTCTACACTTAAAGGCGATGACCAAACATGTGGGTCGATACCTCCTTCATGAAAATGATCTCCATGTTTTACCATTCCTTTTACTAACTCGATACCTTTAGACAGGTCAACAACTTCAATTTCCCCTGCACCTTCAATCAAATTAGATAGCCATGCATGTTCGAATGGAATATGACCAATTCTCAAGTAAGCTACAGATTTTGCAACACCTGTCATTTGCATTGGTGTTGGTTCATAAGTTGCAGGACTGGCTCCAGGAGGAATCAACACATTAACCTTAAAATCATCACCAGCTATTCGTTCTATGAAATATTTTTGTGGTAAAATACTTACTGAAAGTAAATTGTCTTCTTTTTCTATTTTTCCTGATTGACAAGAGAATATCGCTATGACAAACAGTAATAAAATGATTTTGTTCATTGTATGCATTTGTACAATTAAGGTATTGTTCTATTTAGATTTTATTTAAATAACAAAAGTAGATTATTTTTTGTTTCAACAAAGGGATTTCGACTGAAATCTGCATTCATTTTCACAATTTTAATAGGATATTCTACT
>JADGFH010000891.1 GCA_016743925.1 Labilibaculum sp. | reverse complement strand
ACAGTATATGCACCCTGCCCACTTGCCGAAGCAAGTGAGAGGATGAATATGGCAAATACCATAAGTATTTTATATGTTGTGTTAACTTTCATCAATTATTATCAATTAACTTCCTGAAATTGTCCCAATTGTAGGAATATCATTAAATGTATGAGTAGCAGAATTATCTGTACCGTCATCATCAGTAACATTTGTCACTAGATCTTTAGTATTTGTAGCGTTAATTTTCAACTCAACGTCTGGAGTTGAAATCACATTATTTACAGTAACTGTAACTAAAATATAATCCTGATCACCACCTATTGTGTAACCTGAAGCATCAGTAATAGTAGTTCCAGAAGCATCTTTCACATTAGATATGGTTGCACCAGCTATTAAAGCATCAAAATCAACTATCCAACCATTCGTAGTATTAGTAAACTCACGGTTTACACGATATACCAAAGCTGAAGTACCTAAACTATATGTTCCTTCATTAACAATAGGACTTCTTGATGTCTCGTCTGGACATGTTAGAGGTGTAATATCATTAGCTATAGAAGTATCTACAGTACCTGGTGTAGCGGATCCTGTAACATCTGCTATAAGAGCATTAAATGCTCCAGTCTGTACATCAATCATGTAACCTTTCAAATTAGAACAAGTTGCATCACTTACTTCTAAAAATAAATAATATTTATTTGAAGCTGAACCATTCCACTTAATTGTTACTGAAGAAATTCCAATACCAGTCAATTGATTAGTAAATGCTCCTTGATTAAAATCAGTTGTCACATCATATTCTCCAGGTCCAGTTCCAGTTGTAACAAATTCGTATTCTGTAGCAATTAAAGGAGATGATCCATCAGCATTCTTAGATATCCACCAAGTAGTAGTATTGGTAGAACCTACTGCATCAAATGAATAAGTGTGTGTAGCACCTGGATATGGTAAACTAAACGTACTCTGTGCCTTCGTAAGTTCTGCAGAACCAACAAGAACAACAATTGCTATTAAAATTTTATAAAAGTTTTTCATCTTATTTCTATATTAACTGATTATGATCCTGTGAAACTTCCAATTGCTGGCATTGTGCTAATAGTATGTCCAACTGCTACTGGCATCGCTACAGGAATAACACTTGTAACATCATCTGCAGCATTTTTCACTTCCAATGTAAATACTGGAGATTCATTAGTTACATTATCTACAACAATTACGATTGTTGCATTACTTGCAGTATAATTATTTACAGGTACGTTAGTTGTTGCACCTGTTATTCCAGCTACTGCAGAACCACCTTCAACACTATAAGTAAATGCACCTGTACCAACTTGAGTAATATCAAAATCAAAGGTCCAATCATTTGTAGATCCTGATCTATTAATCTCAAAAGTCAAAGTAGTTTTCCCTAAGTTATAAGAACTCTCAAGAGGAATAAAGCCATTATTTAGATCAGGACATGATGGACTTGTTCCAGCATCTGCTAAAGTAACATTGAATGCATTCGTTGTAGGCGTAATCATAACAGACTTGTAGTTTTCACAAACAGTTGCATCTGAAGTATCAAATACACGAACAAATAAATATACACCTGTCTGTACAGAACCAGTAGCACCATATTTTGCTGCAGCAGTTAAATCCCAAGTGATATCCACAGAAACTTGATTTCCAGTTACGACACCACCTAATTCTGTGTATGTTGCAACACCATCTGTATTAGCATCATTAACTAAAATTCCATAATTAGTAATCAATCCTGCCTGAGAAATCCCATTAGAATTCGTACTAACGTAGAATTCATAGTCCAAACCATTTGTAATACCGTCAAAAGTATATGTGTGAGTTGCACCATCATATGGAGCAATTGCTGTACTCTGTGCACTTGCAAAAGAGACTAAGCCGAGACAAATAGCAAGTGATAATAATAACTTTTTCATATTATGTGTTTTTTAGATTTTACTAATTAAAAGATCCAATAGCTGGCATTACTTTAAGAACATGCGTCACATTTGTTGGATTTACCGTATCAGTTGCTCCATTTGCATCAGCTCCTCCTGTAACGGCACAAGTAATACTTAAGGCTGTTCCAGGAACATTAGCTACATCAAACGTAACTAAAACATAATTTGCATCAGCTGAAGCTGAAACTGTAGCTCCTGCTGCACTCGCTGAGGTTCCATCTGTTGTATAAGTAATATTACTTGCTACTACATCAGTTCCAGAGATTGCAAAATTGAAACTCCAAGCTGCAAGTGATGAACTTCTATCTATTCTAACCTGAACCTCTGTTACACCAGCGTTATATGCTCCATCATTACTTGAAAACGGTATTCCAAACTCAGGACAATGATTTCCTGAAACGTTATCCGTTCCATCGGAAGTTGCAGGAATACCAGATCCCGTCACATTAAGAAGAGCTAAGTCAAGATCATTAGATGGTGTTACTGTATAATATCTTATACTCTTACAACCAGCTAAACTGT
>JADGFH010000890.1 GCA_016743925.1 Labilibaculum sp. | reverse complement strand
CTACACAACAATAACACGCTCTATATCTGCAAGTAAAAAAGCCCTATATTCCTCCCTCTTCTATTTTTAAATAAAAACTACAAATTCTCCACTAAAATTTCCTTCCTTTCATAAGAACTTATATTCACTTGACACGTATAGATATTATTGCTAACTTAATAATGGTATTGTAAATGAATTTACATTTAACTAAATACTCAAGTTGTTAAGATTGAGAATCAATATGATAGTAGATTAAATATATGGGGAAAGAAATAAAATATATCACCAATTTTTTAATTCTAATTGTCATTAGTATTACAATTCTAATTGGCAGTTCATTAGCTTGGAATATAACACAAGAATATGAAACGGCTCGCCAATTAGCCAAAGTTGAAGCAAAAGGAAGCTATAATAAAGATTTAGTATTTCGCAGATGGGCTTCGCTGCATGGTGGTGTTTATGTGCCAATAACCGATTCAATAAAACCAAATCCTCATTTAAATTTCTTAGGAGAACAAAATGTAACAACCACAACAGGCAAAAAATTAACACTGATTAATCCTGCCTACATGACAAGGTTGGTTTTTCAGTTAGGTGCGGAACATTATGGTCAAAAAGGCCACATAACCAGCCTAAATCCTATTCGTCCCGAAAACAAAGCAGATGCATGGGAAACAAAAGCACTTAAACTATTTGAAAAAGGAGAAACGGAATACAGCAGCATCGAAAAAATAGATGGCGAAGATTATATGAGATTGATGCAACCGATGCATGTAGAACAAAGTTGCTTAAAATGCCATTCTGATCAAGGATACAAACTAGGCGATATACGTGGAGGTATTAGTGTTTCCATACCGGTAAGCAATTACAAAAATATTGTACAAGCAAGAATTAAGAGTATGTCCTATACTCACCTGCTTACTTATTTCATAATTATTTTCTTTAGTGCCCTAGGTTACAGAAGAATTATAATGGAAATGAAAAAAAGAAATAAAGCGCAAAAAATTATTTTACAAAACGATTCCATTCTATTGCAACAAAATAACGATTTAAGAATAGCAAAAGAAAAAGCAATTGAGAGTGACCGATTAAAAACTGTTTTTCTTCAAAACATGAGTCATGAAATTCGAACACCAATGAATGCTATTATGGGTTTTTCTTCCTTATTACCCGCCTATTTTGACGATAAAAAATGCCTTAAAGAATATTCTACTATTATCATGCAACGTTGCGATGATCTACTTTGTATCATCAATGACATTCTTGACATTTCCAAAATTGAATCTAAACAGATCACGACACACATTGAGGAATGTAAGTTAGGAGATGTAATTGACTCCATTAACTATTTCTTTACCGAAGAGCTAGGTCGACAAGAAAGAGAAAACATCAACTTAGTAATTACAAATTTAGAGATTAGTAACTTTACGTTTCGTGCTGACTTTGGTAAACTAAAACAAATACTAGGCAATTTAATAAGCAATGCGATTAAATTTACAGTTAAAGGATCTATTGAAATTGGATTTAAAATAAACGAAAAGGAACAGCTAGAATTTTACGTGGCAGATGTAGGTATTGGAATTCATGAAAAAGATCAAGAACTTATTTTTGAAAGATTTGCGCAAGTAGAACAAGGAGCAAATCGAATTTATGGTGGAACAGGGCTCGGCTTATCAATTGTTAAAGGACTTGTAGATTCTTTATCAGGAAAAATACATTTGCAATCAGAGCTTAATAAGGGCAGTATATTTACGGTATATCTGCCTCAACTATCTAAAAATGTTCAAAAACCTTCATCAAATATTACGAAGCCTAATGTAGACTTCAATTTCACGGATAAAAACATCCTTATTGTTGAAGATGATATACCAAATGCTAGATACTTACAAGAAGTTTTTAACAACACAAGCGCCAATATTATTTTAGCGTATAATGGTTATGATGCAATAAAAATTACAAAGCAAACCTCTCTCGATATTATCCTAATGGATATTCGACTTCCAGATATCAGCGGCTATGAGATAACCCAACAAATTAGAAAAGAAAACAAAGAGGTTATTATTATTGCTCAAACAGCTTATGCATCAAGTGAAGATCGCCAACAAGCTTATGATTCGGGCTGCAACGAATACCTTAGCAAACCTATTAAATCGAAGAAACTTTTAGCTGTCGTGAACAAATACATTACAGAAGCTGTAATTTCATAGGCTACAAATATCTATTAATAATCGATTTATTCTGAGTCAATTCAGTTGGCAATTAATGTCTTTAAGACTATAAGCTTCTTAGTATCGAAATGCTTTCATTCGAACAAAATAGAAAAATGCCAAGACTGAGAGCACAGAAAAAAACGTAATACGGTGCATGTCTGTGCTTAAATTTGTTTCGGAGCTTTTGTTTATTAATTAAGTAGTTGATTTTTATTTCCCCTATCTTTATAGCCGAAAACAAGTCAAAAAATCATCAGAATTAGAATAATATGTCC
>JADGFH010000123.1 GCA_016743925.1 Labilibaculum sp. | reverse complement strand
AAAAAAAGAAGTTCTTACTTTCTTTCTAAAAATCAAACCAATAAGCTTCTAAATAGACTACTTCCTCTTAATTTAGAATCAAAAGCTTCGAAAACCTTTGCATTGATTTTTTATTCCAATAAATATTTTGATTTGCGACCCCAAAGGAAATTGCTTTTCGCATAAAACAGAAATATTTTTTACTATTCCTCAACATGTTTCTCACAAATTTAATTCGTCTCAAATAATGACAAAAATCAAGACATAATAAGCTCTTACGATTAAGTGATTCTTAATATTCTATTGGAATCAATAAAGCAATTTGGCATGATGCAAAAAATTACTCCTTTAGTAGCTATTTTTTATCTTATTCTATAAAGTCTTTTACTTATATTTGCAGTCTGAAACAGGTTTCAACCATTTTTTATAAATTCTTAAGTAGATTCTAAGATGATACTATTCTTCAAAAAAGACGAAGTAAACTTTGTTGTTCAAACAACTAACCAATTAAACGGACTGGATTATGACAAACTTTCCTGGTTATTTGGAAACGCAACTAAAATTCAGGAAGATGAGTTAGTTGGTTTTTTTATTGGTCCTAGAAAGGAAATGATTACTCCTTGGAGTACTAATGCAGCTGAGATAACTCAAAATATGGGAATCTCGGGAATTATCCGAATTGAAGAATTTCATTTGGTAGAAAGTGAAAAAGCTGAGTACGATCCAATGCTACAGGCTTTTTATACAAAATTAGATCAAAACATTTTTACAATTGAAAAGCAACCAGAACCAATTGTAAACATTGAAAATATTGCTGAATACAACCAACAAGAAGGTTTAGCTCTTAGCGAAGATGAAATCACCTATTTAGATGGCGTTTCTGAAAAACTCGGACGAAAATTAACCGATTCTGAAGTTTTTGGTTTTTCTCAGGTTAATTCAGAGCATTGTCGTCATAAAATCTTCAACGGTGCCTTTGTTATTGATGGAGAAGAAAAAGAATCTTCTTTATTCCAACTAATAAAGAAAACTTCTAAAGCAAACCACAATAGAATTGTATCAGCATACAAAGACAATTGTGCATTTTTAGGAGGACCTAAAATGGAACAGTTTGCTCCAATCACTCACGATAAAGCAGATTTCTTTCAAACTAAAGATATCAATACAGTTATCTCGCTAAAAGCGGAAACACATAACTTCCCTACTACCGTAGAACCATTTAATGGTGCTGCAACTGGAACAGGTGGAGAAATTAGAGACCGTATTGCTGGTGGTAAAGCTTCAGTTCCAATGGCAGGAACCGCAGTTTATATGACCTCTTATCCAAGACTTGAAGCTTCTCGTTCATGGGAAAATGCAACGGATGCTAGAAAATGGTTGTATCAATCACCTGAAGAGATTCTTATTAAGGCATCAAATGGAGCAAGTGATTTTGGAAATAAATTTGGACAACCTCTTATTTGTGGTTCTGTTCTTACTTTCGAACACTTCGAAAACAATAAAAAGTATGGTTACGACAAAGTTATCATGCAAGCTGGAGGAATTGGGTATGGCCGTTTAGAGCAAGCTCAAAAAGATGTTCCAGAAAAAGGAGATAAAGTTGTTCTTTTAGGAGGAGACAATTATAGAATTGGAATGGGTGGAGGAGCTGTTTCATCTGTAGCAACAGGAGAATTTACAAACTCTATCGAACTAAACGCTGTTCAACGTTCTAATCCAGAAATGCAAAAAAGAGTTTGCAATGCGATTAGAGCTATGGCTGAACTAGACGAAAATCCAATCGTATCTATCCATGATCATGGTGCAGGTGGCCACTTAAATTGTCTTTCCGAATTGGTTGAAGAAACTGGTGGAAAGATTGATTTAAACGCTCTTCCTGTTGGAGATCCAACTTTATCAGCAAAAGAAATTGTTGGTAATGAATCTCAAGAGAGAATGGGATTGGTTATTAAAGAAAAAGATGCTGAACTATTAACTCGTATTGCAGACAGAGAAAGAGCTCCTATTTACCAAGTTGGTGAAACAACTGGTGATATGCGTTTTACTTTTGAGGATAAAAAGACTGGAAAAAACCCTATCGATTGGGGTTTATCTGAAATGTTCGGAAAGCCTCCAAAAACGGTTTTAATAGACAACACTTTAAATGAAAAATTTGAAGCTGTTGAATACGATAATAATAAAATAGAGGAATACATTGAAAACGTATTGCAATTAGAATCTGTTGCTTGTAAAGACTGGTTAACAAACAAAGTTGACCGTTCGGTAACTGGAAAAATTGCCATGCAACAATGTGCTGGTCCTCTTCAATTACCTTTAAATAATTTGGGTGCTGTAGCGATTGATTTCCAAGGAGAAAAAGGAATTGCAACTTCTATCGGACACACTCCAATTGCTGCTTTAGTTGATTCAGAAAACGGATCTCGCTTATCAATTGCTGAATCATTAACCAATATGGTATGGGCTCCAATTGAGCAAGGCTTAAAAGGTGTTTCATTATCTGCCAACTGGATGTGGCCTTGTAAAAACCCAGGTGAAGATGCTCGTTTGTATCAAGCAGTTCAATCGATTAGTGATTTCGCTATCGAACTAGGAATCAATATCCCTACAGGAAAAGATTCTCTTTCCATGACTCAAAAATATGGAAAAGATGATGTGGTTTATTCTCCTGGAACTGTTATTATATCTACTGTTGGTGAGATTATCGACATCAATAAAATGATTTCTCCTGTTCTTAAGAACGAAGCTGATTCTCAATTAATCTATCTGGATTTCTCTAAAGATGAATTCCAATTAGGTGGAAGTAGTTTTGCTCAAATCGTTAACAAGTTGGGAACTCAAACTCCTGATGTTAAAGATTCAAAATACTTTGCAAATGCCTTTACAACACTTCAGCAATTAATTTTAGACGAAAAAGTATTAGCTGGACACGATATTTCGGCTGGTGGTATGATTACTGCTTTATTGGAAATGTGTTTTGCCGATAACAGACTTGGAGCTAAGGTCAACTTAAACTCAATTAAAGAATCTGATTTAGTTAAACTATTGTTCAGTGAAAACCCAGGTGTACTTATTCAGGTTAAAGATGTTGATGCTGTTTCTTCTGTTTTAACAGAAAAAGGACTTGACTTTCATATTATTGGTTCGTTAGCCGAAGCTGGAAAAATGACCATTTCTAAAGAAGACAAAGTTCTCGATTTAGATATCGAATCATTACGTGATTTATGGTTTAAGACTTCGTACCTATTAGATAGAATTCAATCGGGTAACGATTTAGCTTTAGAAAGATTTAAATCTTACAAAGAAAATGCCCTTGAATTTAGTTTCCCTGCAGACTTTACAGGAAAATTTGAGCAATACGGAATCAATCCTAAAAGAAAAGAGAAATCTAGCGCAAAAGCAGCTATTATCCGTGAAAAAGGGGTAAATGGTGATCGTGAAATGGCTTGGATGATGCACCTAGCAGGAATGGATGTAAAAGATGTTCACATGACAGACTTAATTTCTGGTAGAGAAGATCTTTCTGATGTAAACATGATTGTTTTTGTTGGTGGATTCTCTAACTCTGATGTTTTAGGTTCGGCTAAAGGTTGGGCTGGAGCATTCCTTTATAATGAGAAAGCTAAAAAAGCGCTTGATAACTTCTATGCAAGAAAAGACACTTTAAGTCTTGGTGTATGTAATGGTTGCCAGTTAATTTCAGAACTAGGGTTAATTTATCCTGATCATGAAAAGCATCCAAAATTATTGCATAACGAATCTCATAAGTTTGAATCAGGATTTGTAAGCGTAGGCGTTCAGGAAAATGATTCAGTTATGCTTTCCACTTTAGCAGGAAGCAAATTGGGTATTTGGGTAGCACACGGGGAAGGTAAATTTGAATTGCCTTATGGTGAAGACAAGTACCAAATTCCTATGAAATATAATATTGACCAATATCCTGCGAATCCAAATGGTTCTCCTTTTGCTACGGCAGCAATATCATCTGTTGATGGTCGTCATTTGGCAATGATGCCTCACTTGGAGAGAGCAACTTATCCTTGGAACTGGGCTCATTACAATGAAGATCGTATTGACGATGAAGTTTCACCTTGGATTGAAGCTTTCGTAAATGCTAAAAATTGGATCTTGGAACATAAATAAAATCAACTACTTAAATATAGAATACCTCCTTTTTCAAGGGGGTATTTTTTTTGCCCCAATTAAGAGTTCTTTGAAACAATTCCTAATTACATTACCATACCTAATCCTAACAAATTAGAAATAAAAAACCTCAGATGCTAGTACCTGAGGTTTTTGTATTGATTAAGACTTTCTATTAGATAGAAAATTTTATTCTAAGCTTATTTAATCACTTGAATTTTACTTGATATTACTTTATCATCCAATGTCACACGAACGATATAAAGACCAGCTTCCAACGATCCAAATCGAATAAGGTTAACTCCTGCATTTCGATCCTTGATTGTATATACTGTTCTTCCACTTAAATCGAGAATTTCCAAAGAATAGTCTTGCGATAAATTCCCCAACTGAAGATTGAACTTTTCTCTACATGGATTAGGATAAATTTTCATCTCATTGACTTCCTGATTAATCGTTTCGACATCGGTAATAATCATTTCCACTTCCTTTGTATTCGACTGGAAAGGAGAATCAAATAAGTAACCAATAATATATACACTGTAAACTCCAGCATCTTTAGCATATATTTCATAACTAGCTGTTCCTACTGCAGGATTGGTTACTGTCTTGAATATTGCATTGTTTACATGAATTTCAAACTTGTCGAACATTACTGGAATATCTACCACAAGATTTAATCTATGCTCCGCTATAACCTCTAATAAATTAATTGATGGAATTTTATCCTCCACCACGACTTCTTCTTGGTTCGACTTAAACGTCTCATCGCTAATATAACCAATTACGTAAGAATTGTAAATCCCAGCTTGATCAACAGTTATAGGAAAAGTTTGTTCTCCCTTTTCTGGAGTATCAATACTTTGGTATACAACATCATTTAGATAAATTTCCAGCTTGTCATAATCAACTTTTACATTTATATTAAGATTAATGACTTTATCCTGAACCTCTTTATATTCTGAAATTTCCGGAATACGATCAATATCTGGAATATCTACACTCCAAACACCTCGACCATGTGTTGCTATGACAACCTGCTTACCAACAACCTGCATGTCATAAATAGATACAGGAGGAAAATTACTTTCCAAGGCATTCCAAGAAACACCATCATCTGTAGATTCAAATAATCCAATCTCAGTACCAGCCCAAAGAGTTTTAGTATCGTTAGGTAATACAATCATACAATGAGTTACTACATCTGGAAAACCATTTGTACTTGCCGCTCCAGTTCCAAATCCTGAGATATCTTCCCAGTTTTGACCAAGATCTTTCGTTCTTAAAATCTTAGGTGAATTACTATTGGAAAATAGCAAATAAGCTGTTGATGCTTGAGTTGGGTGAGTGGCAATTCCACTAATAAAAGCACCCATGTTCTTTTCTGCATATTCATTCACAGCTGAGTAGGTTTCCCCTTCATCCTGTGAAACATGAATTTTGTATTCCCCGTTAGTTACCATGGCAGCACCAGCCCATACAATGTTTGGATCTGCAAGAGACACTTCCACATTATGCTGACTACTAACACCTTTCCAGTAGGAATTAATATTTTTGAGAGTCCAGTTAGCTCCAAAATCAGTAGATTTATAAACTCCTTCTTTCGCAACAGCAAAAACAACATCCGGATTCCATTTAGAGGCTGATAACTTTGTAACAAAAGGACCATCTTCTTCAGTGATTCCTTCAACGTCTCCCCAAGTTTCTCCACCATTCGTTGATATGAAAATATCATTATAATAAATACTTCCCAAAAGCTTCTTAGAATCTCTTCTATGCCATAAACATTCGAAACCATCTCCTCCTAATCTAAAGAAATAATTAGAGGTTGACGAAGCATCTTCTGCTGCAGCTGACTGCCACGTACCGTTATCCTGCATTCCTCCAATGTATTCATTAGCATCAGGATTTTTAGCTACACCATAAAATTGAGTGGTTATATAATTATTCGGCATTTGAGTAAATTTTATCCCATTATCCTCTGAAACACCAATACCACCGTCATTACCATTGACAACTCTAAATTTATTATTTTCCAATGGAATAATTGTAATGCAGTGATGATCGGGGTGCAAGCCAGGTATCTTGATATCACCAAATCCTGCACCTTGATCGTATGCATTTGCGCCACCATTATTTCCATAAGCATCAGCAACACTAGTTTTTTTACCACCAAATACTTCTATAGCTCCATATTCTACAACTATTTTTGATGTTGGTAGGTTCTCCGCGTCCCATGTAGCTCCAACCTTTAACTCCGGCCAGATCATATAAAGAGCTTTATTCAAGTGTCCACCTGCAACAGTAATACTTGCATCTGGTGCGCTTGCATTGTATTCTATAGCATTAATAAAGATATATTCCCGCCCTAAATCTCCATATGCATCACTGTCTCCATTGCGTGTATAAAGATCAAAAATATTATTTTTTTCCTGATCACGAAAAGAAACCATAAGCTGTTTATTATTAGTAATATCCCAAACTTGAAAAGGAACATCAACATAATCCACATAAGTATATTCAGCCGCAGCTACTCCCGATGTTTTTTTGTCAGGTACGGTGAAACGGTGTGCTTTTTGAGTTAATCCATCTCCAAAACGGATTTCTACTGAAGTCCAATCGGTCGAAAGAACATTAGTTCCCTCATCAACACTTAAACCGCCATTTAAGTGACTACCTCCAAAACTAACAAAAGAAAGAAAATCAGTATCTACAGTGTAGGCAGCTTTTACAGCAGAGGATTTTTCTGTGGCCGTTTTATTAAAAGCAAGCTTCCACATATTTACACCAGCTACGAATACTACACTATCAATAAATGGATGTGCCTCAATTGCATTATCATATCCTCCTTGTCCACCAAGAAAATTTTGAGCATCATCAAATTTAGCCCAATTGTTCGCATTGTCCATTGAAAAGAAAACCTCTGATACTTCATCTGAAATATCAATACTCGTATAAATAAAATTTCTATTTACAGGAGATACTGCTATTTCATAACGACTTCCAGTAGATAAACCTTTAGAAAAAAGTTCCCAAGTATCACCACCATTCACAGTACGGAGAATTCCTTTTCTATTTTCACCAGCGAATATAGTATCTCTTGCAGCAGGATAGGCTGTCAAATCTTCAACTCCTCTAGCACTTTCATAAACTTGTACCCAATCAGTTCCCCCATTAATTGATTTGAATATCCCTGCTTCTGTAGCAGCAATTACGATTTCCGCGTTAATCGGATTCACAAAAAGACGATTCACATAACCGAATTGCTTATCTGTCGAAGTATTACTCAGTTGGGTCCAATTTATCCCTCTATCAATTGATTTCCAAATACCATTTCCAAGGTTTTGAGCACTTCCAGGAAAACTTTCTCCAGTTCCAGCGTAAATAATATCACTATTGGAATTTGCCATGGCTAAAGCATTTACTGACAAATTAGTCAAATCATCAGATAGATTTGTCCAGTTTTCAGCACCATCTATAGTTTTCCAAATTCCTCCTGTTGCACTACCTGCAATCCAAGTGTTTTTGTTGACATCATCAGGATCAACAATAATAGCACGAGTACGGCCTCCTACATTGGCAGGACCACGTTGAATAAAATCTAAGCTCGCTTTTACACTTTTTAATTTAGAATTATTTCTACGAGCCTTTTGTAATTCTAATGTTTTATAGTTCATCTGGTAACCAGATTCGCTTTCTCCAATTCTCGTTGTAATATTTTTAAAGTACTTACTGTACATATCAGGCTTATTGGCTTTACTATAGCCCACTTTTCTTTTTGCCTTTTTCTCTTGATATTGCTTTTGCCAGAATTCTTCCGGTGTAAATTCATCGCTAGAAAATTGCTTTTCCGTATGCTGCGAATAATAACTGATAAGAATCCCAGAAAAGACAAGGAGTCCGACAGAAAGCAAAAGGTGTTTCGTTTTCATAAATCTATATTAGTTAGTTGGTTAATCTTTCTTATTGAGGTTTTTTTTGTGTAATTTTTCTCTTTGATTTGAGATCAAAAATATAAGTCCATTTTCCTGTATCAGTAGGATTGGCAATATATCCTTTCTGATTGGTTATTAAGAGTTGTGTATTGTTGTGCCATGATATTTTGGCATTAGCTAATTTGTCTGTATAAATAATTTCTCCCTTTTGTATATCGTATACAAAAAACTCTGTCAACTGATTTGGATTGAGTAAAGGTTCTTCAATAATATTTTCACACAACACATAACTTTTATCTGAATTTAATGCATACTCTGCTTTTTCGCCAAACTTTTTTTCTGCAATTTGTTGGTAAGTATTCTTTTGGGCATGAACCTCTTCTTTATTTATTTTTTTATTTGGCACACATCCAAATAAAAAGAATAAAAAGGATAACTGAAATATAATTTTATTAAAGGACATAATATATAACTGTTTCATTTGTTGTATTTTTTAGAATTAAATTTAAAAGCTAATAAATATAATGACATTAAATGACATTTAAAATTGTTTCCCTTTCGATAACCTATACAACAAAATGGCACTATCCACAAAAAAAGAATGTAGCAACTTCAATATCAACACCATTACTAAAACAAAATATTAAATACACAGCAACTATTTTATATTTTTCTAACTAAAATATATTAAGCATAAATAATATATCCTCCGAATAAAAAATATAAAACCTGATAGGTATTCGATAATTATTAATGTAGAATCCTAAATTTACACTCTTCATTATAATGATGTTTTAAGAACAACTTTTCTGTATTAAATTGTAGTTACTTATTAAGTAATTCTAACACATAGAATAAAACATACACAACTAAAGAACCTTTATAAAAAACAGTGAATAGATGTCAATCTAGGAAAACAAACAGCACCAAATTTAATTTTCAAATTTGGTGCTGTTTACCTTTGTACTAATGTAATATTTTTAGCTACCCAGTTGATCAATCAAACGATCTTCATCATCGAATTTACCACTCGAGAAATTTAAAGCAGTTTCGATGATTGCCAAGTGAGAATATGCTTGAGGAAAATTCCCTAACATTCTTTTGGTTGCAAAATCGATATCTTCGGCAAACAATCCAAGATGATTTGAGTAACCTAATAACCTATCGAACTTCTCTTTGGCTTCTTTCTTCTTACCTATTTTATAAAGACTGTTAATCATCCAAAACGAACAAATAGTAAATGCCGATTTTGGCGTTCCAAAATCATCTTGATTCTTATATCGATACATCAAACCATCGTGTTCTAACTCTTTTTGAATGGTAAGAACAGTAGATTTATATTTTTCATCTTTTGCATCGATAAAACCGTAACTTTCCATTAAAAGAACCGAAGCATCCATATCTTCTGAATCATAGAACTGCGTAAATGCTTGTTTCTTTTCACTCCACGCTTTTTTCAATATATCATCCTTAACAGAATGTCTCAGTACGGTCCATTTTCCCACGTAATATTCTCGTTGCAACAAAGCGGCAATTTTAACTGCACGGTCAAATGCGACCCAACACATCACTTTACTAAAGGTAAAATGAAGGCTTTTGCCTCGAATTTCCCAAATCCCGCGATCAGGTTTCTTCCAATTCTCTTCAACCACTTTAACAATACTCCTCACAATTGTCCAAAGTTCTTCACTATGATCCAATGAATTTTCGAACATCTCAAAATGTTGATGAATCAAATCAAGTAAGATTCCGTAAATGTCATTTTGTTTTTGTTTGTATGCCGCATTACCAACTCGAACTGGCTTAGATCCCTCATAACCTTCCAAATGATCCAATTCATATTCGGTAAGTCTTTTCTCACCATTAATGCCATACATGATTTGAATTTTTTCCTTTTTCTCAGGAATAATATCCATAATGAAGTTTAGATACCGCTTGGCAACATTATAATGTCCAAGTTGAGTCAATGTTTTTACTACCATCGATCCATCTCGAATCCAACAAAAACGATAATCCCAATTGCGAACTTCGCCAATTGTTTCGGGTAATGAAGTTGTTACGGCTGCAAGTACTGCCCCACTCTTTTGATAACTAAGCAATTTTAAAACCAAGGCACTCCGAATCGTTTCCTCCTTATACAAAGGAAGTTCCTTTGTTTTTTCGCTCCAATTTAACCAGTAGGTTTTCGTTCTTTGTAGCTTTAAGTATGTACGATCAAGAGTTTGCTCTAGTAACTTTTGATTATAACTTATCTGGCAAAATTCATCCTTTTCTAATTGAATAATTTCTTCATTCAAGATATCAGTTTCTTCAAAACTAGTATACAAATACAAAGAATCGTAATTACCGGATGTCGTATATGATTTTATAAATTCTTCTCTGGAAATTTTACTTTTTGTTTCGTTTTTCGCATAATCCAATTGAGGATTGTACTTAATTTTAAAACTAGGTTTTCCATAAACCAAACGAAAATAACGAATCACATCTGGTGGCGAGTAGTAATCATTTTTTTCGGTAAGATATCTTGGCATAAAATCCAAAACTTCAAACACTCCATCAATACACTCAAAACGTGTAATTAAAATATTTGTATTTTTTTTATATTCCTGTTTAACATCTGACAACTTTTCTGGCAGAATCTCAAAACTACCTCCCTCATTCTTATCCAACAACTTAGCAAAAGCAGAAGACGAATCGAATTGTGGTAAACAAACCCAATCCAGAGATCCTTTTTCGGATATCAATGCCGCACTTCTACAGTTTCCTACTATCCCATAATTTAAATTCTTCATAAAAAAATGCTATTTTAGAGCTTAACCATAAAAACTAAAGGGAAAATAGAGATTTTTCATGACAAACTATAGTTTTTCGAACCAAAATTAAACAGACATTTTATGAATAGAATTCACATTGTTTCCAATAGACTCCCTGTTAGCATTAACGTAGAAAATGATAATATTGAACTTACTCCCAGCGTAGGCGGCTTGGCTACGGGAATGAGATCAGTTTATAAGGAATATAATGGGAAGTGGATTGGTTGGCCTGGATTAGCAAGTGATGACTTGGATGAAGACTTAACCAATCGAATTGAAGATAAACTAGTTGAGGAAGATTGTGTTTCTGTTCATCTTTCGAAAGAAGAAATAG
>JADGFH010000122.1 GCA_016743925.1 Labilibaculum sp. | reverse complement strand
TAAAGTTTTTACGCTTTTTGTTGACTTGAACATCAACAACATCGCCTGGTATAACATTAGTAACAAATACAATTTTGTCATCAACCCTACCAATCGCCTTACCTTCGGCTGCTAACTTCTCAATTAGCACATTTTCCAGAAGTGGTTTTTTCTTTCTATTTCTTCCCACGATTACAATTGTTTTAAATACGGGCACAAAGATACAATTTCAAATGATATGGCATCAATTTGTTAATTAATTGAATGTGTAATTACTTATTTGTTTATATTTACTGCATATTCCAAAGCCACATTTCAATTTTTATTAAAGGTACTATGAACAAGTTACTTGCTGTTTTTGCATTATTTGTATTGGTTTCGTGTGGAACAAAATCAACAACAAAGGTTCCATGCTTTGCATGGTTAGGAGGTCCTGGTGAGGCCACAGATATCGAATTAAAAGCCGACTTTACGGATTTAAAAGAAAAGGGAATTGATGGATTGATGTACAATGGAGGACAAGATCCTGCGGTATATCAACGAGTAGGAAAAATTGCAAAAGAAGCAGGACTCGAGTTTCATACCTGGATTCCAACGATGGTTCAGGGACGAGATAAGAATATTTCTCCCGATTTATATGCTGTAAATGGAAATGGAGAATCGGCCTACGACAAACCAGCTTATGTTGATCATTATACTTTTTTATGTCCTAATAAAGAAGAGAATTACCAATATTTATCTGATTTATATACTAGCATTGCTGCTTTACCCGAAGTAGATGGAGTGCATTTGGATTATATCCGTTATCCGGATGTAATTTTGGCAGAAGGTCTTTGGGAGAAATATGATTTGGTTATGGATAAAGAATATCCTGAATTTGATTATTGCTATTGCGATAAATGCAAAGCTGATTTTAAAGCTAAATCAGGAATTGAAATTGGTAAGCAATCTGAAGCACGAAATATAAAAGAATGGAAAAAATTTCGCCAAGATTTAATTACCAAAATGGTAAATCGCTTGGTAGAAGATGTGCATGCTAAAGGTAAAGAGATTACCGCAGCAGTTTTTCCTGGACCACATTCGCATGCAGTGAAAATCGTTCGTCAGGAATGGGATCAGTGGAATTTAGATGCATTTTTACCAATGAACTACAATGATTTTTATTTGGAAGGGACCGAATGGATTGGGAAAATGTGTAAAGAATCGTCTGAAAGTTTAAATGGGCAAAAGCCAGTATATAGTGGTTTGTTTATTTGTCCAAAACCAGATTCTAAAGCAAAAGAGGCAGATCCTGAAAACCATGGTTTATTGCCAGAAGAAATGGCAGAAGCAATAAGAGAATCGATGGTGAATGGAGCAACAGGAATCTGTTTGTTCACACCCGATCGAATGACAGAAGCACACTGGCTTGAATTTAAAAAAGCCATTTATAAGGATTATTCTAAGAAATAGAAAAATCTGATAATGAATATAAGAGCAAAGGGAATTCTATTTAGAATTCCCTTTGCTCTTATAAATTTTACAGTGTTTCAATTTCAGTTAAATTTATTAACATTTCTTTGATATCTTTTGCTCTGGCATTTGTGTTTAACCATATTACAGCAGAATCAACGGAACTGAATATTTTTATTTCAGTATTTAAATGTTGTATGCCTTCCATAAACAAAATTGTTTGCACAACTTGATCTGGCGTGTTGGTTACAACAGCAATTTTATCTACTAAATTGTAGATTTTATCGTTTTGGAAAAAAGTAGTGTAAAGCTCACTATCAGCAACAGATGCTTTCAGTTTTAATTTTGTAACATCAATTAAAACATCTACTGGTCTGGTAGTTTTTAAATTGGCAAAAACTTCTTGAAATTCATAAATCAATTCTCGTCGCACAACTTCCCCACTACATGCTTTTATTAAAAGCCTGTGTTCATCCCAAAATGAATATTTAATAAATTTCATCTCTTAACAAGGTTTGTTAATTTATTGTTATCTACAGAGATAGTGAGATTTTAAAAATGGTTTGCAAATGTAATTCTTTTTATAAAACTAGCAAATGACATGATTACTTAGAGGATAAAATATTAGGTTTGCAGGATATTTAAACTGAACAACTAATTAATAGTATAATCATGAATCATTTGTTTGTACCCAATACGGGACGAGTGAATTTAAAGGATATTGTTTTTGATGAGAAATTGTCATTAACAATTGAACAGTTTTTGAGAGAATATGAACATGTCGAGATTTTGAATCGATATTCTTTACCTGTTGTTAATAAGCTATTGCTTTATGGGAAATCGGGCTGTGGAAAAACAATGACTGCGAAGGCACTTGCAAATCATCTTGGAAAGAAGTTGAAAACCATTAATTTGGGAAATATTGTATCTTCTAAATTAGGCGAAACTTCAAGGAATATTGCCGCTGCATTTAAAATGGTTGAAACACAAGAAGCCGTGTTGTTTTTTGATGAATTCGATTCTCTGGGTAAAGAAAGAGATTACGATAACTCCGATAGTAGTGAAATGAAAAGGGTTGTGAATAGTATGATTCAACTGATCGATTCATTACCTAAGAATTCTATTATTATCGCAGCAACAAACCAATTAGGACTAATTGATGAGGCATTAATTCGCCGTTTTGAGTTGAAACTTGAATTTCACAATCCAGATGCCAAATACCTTGATCAACTGTACGATAAATTGATTTCGAAATATCCGGAAGAATACCAGAAGGTAAATCGAGTTTATGATATTTCGTTTGCCGAGGCGGAAACCATTGTAATGCAGGAAGTAAAAGAAAATATCATACAGTCGGAGATCGTGAAAAAAGATCAAAAAATGCAGCAAGATAAGCTTCACATTATTTGTGAAAATTAGGATGTTTGTATTTACTGATTAATGATTACGGATAACTGAGAACTGTTGTTATCTTTGTCGCTTTAATAGAAAAATCTGAATTAGTATGATCTCATTAAACAATCTTACGGTTGAATTTGGTGGCTTTACGCTTTTTAAGCAAGTTAGTTTTATTGTGAATACTCGCGATAGAATAGGTTTGGTTGGGAAAAATGGAGCTGGAAAATCCACTTTGCTAAAAATATTTTCTGGCTTGCAGGAACCTACAACAGGTACTGTTTCCATTCCAAATGAGATTAAAATTGGATATCTGGCTCAGCAAGTAAACCATGTTGATGGGAATACTGTGATGGAAGAAGCCTTAACTGCTTTTGAAGAAGTGCGGGGTTTAGAGAAGGAGATTGCTAAATTTAATGCGGAAATTGCAGAGCGTACCGATTACGAGTCGGAAGGGTACATGAAGCTGATTGAACGTTTAACAGAGAAAAATGATCGCTATCATATGTTGGGTGGCGATAATGTTGAAGCGGAAGCAGAGCGTACTTTAATGGGTTTGGGATTTTTACGTACTGATTTTATTCGCCAAACAAATGAGTTTAGTGGAGGATGGAGAATGCGAGTAGAATTGGCTAAAATTCTTTTACGCCGACCAGATGTATTTCTTCTGGATGAACCGACCAACCATTTGGATATTGAATCAATTCAGTGGTTAGAAGATTTTTTAAAAACATATCCTGGTGCAGTTGTCTTGGTTTCTCACGATAGAGCATTTTTGGATAATATTACCAACAGAACAGTTGAGATATCGGTTGGGAAAATATATGATTACAAAGTTCCCTATTCGCAATATGTTGTTTTGCATGCTGAACGCAGAGAACAGCAAATGAAGGCCTATATAAATCAACAAAAGCAAATAAAAGATACTGAGGATTTTATTGAGCGTTTTCGATACAAAGCAACCAAATCGGTTCAAGTTCAGTCTCGTGTTAAGCAATTGGATAAATTAGATCGAATAGAAATTGATGAAGAAGATACTTCTGCATTGAGTTTGAAATTTCCTCCTGCGCCTCGTTCTGGCGATTTGGTTTGTGAGGCGAAAAACCTGAGCAAATCTTATGGAGATCATTTGGTTTTAAATGAATTAGATTTTATTATTGAGAGAGGAGAGAAGCTCGCTTTTGTTGGGAAGAATGGTGAAGGAAAATCAACTCTGGTAAAAGTTCTAATGGGAGAATTGGAACATACAGGAACTTGTAAGATTGGGCACAATGTGAAGATTGGTTATTTCGCTCAAAATCAGGCTCAAATGTTAAATGAAAACAAAACGGTTTTTGAGACGGTTGATGATGTTGCTGTGGGAGAAATTCGCACGAAAATTAGAAATATTCTTGGTGCATTTATGTTCCGAGGAGAAGATATAGATAAGAAAGTAAAAGTACTTTCTGGTGGTGAGCGTTCGCGTTTGGCTATGATTCGTTTGTTGTTGGAGCCAGTAAATTTATTGGTACTTGATGAACCAACGAATCATTTAGATATGAAATCGAAAGATGTCTTAAAAGAGGCATTGAATCAATTCGATGGTACTGTGATCGTTGTTTCTCACGATCGTGAATTTTTGAATGGATTATCTTCAAAGGTTTATGAGTTTACAAACAAGAAAATTAAGGAACACTTAGGTGGAATTTACGACTTTCTTCAAACAAAGAAAATGGATTCTTTGAAGGAGCTAGAAGTAAAGAAAAATATCGTGCAAACGCAGGTGGAAATAGCTCCTTCGGATAATAAAATGAATTATCTGGAGCGCAAAGAAATGAGTAAAAAGATTTCCAAAATGGAAAGGGCGGTCTCTACTGCAGAAGATAATATTGCTCGTTTCGAAGAGCAAATTGTTGAGATGGAAGACATGTTAGCCAATCCAGAAAAAATGCAAGATCAAAGCTTGTTCTCAAAATATGAACAAGCAAAGAAAGATCTTGAAAATGAAATGACAGCTTGGGAGAATTTCAATGAAGAACTTGAAGATTTAATTGCAGAAAAAGGAGAATAAGAATAGGGCTCGATCAAAAGAAATCGCAAAAAATATTCATTGTGAATTTTGGTCGAAATAATTCTTATCTTAAAAGAAAAAATGCCTAATCTACCTGCTTACCCAACCCAACTTAACGAACGTATTAAATCCCTTGATATTCTTCGGGGATTTGCCCTTTTAGGGATTCTACTGATCAATATTTTGCTATTCGCACTACCGAATGCATCATTTTCGAATCCTTCGGTTATGGGGGAATTATCCGCTTCAGATCATTTTTCTTACTATTTGGTTCATGTTTTTGGAGAACTTAAATTCATGACGATGTTTTCAATCCTTTTTGGAGCAGGAATACTTTTGTTTATAACAAGGTTAGAGAATAAGGAAATAGATGGTTCTAAAATTCACATTAGAAGAATGCTTTGGCTTCTCGTTTTTGGTATGTTACATGCCTATTTCATATGGTTTGGAGATATTTTAGTAGCCTATTCCTTAATTGGTTTAATTGCAGTTTTGTTACGAAAAATGAAAGATCAATGGAAAATTGTATTGTGTGTAATTTTATATCTCATTCCAATGGGGTTTTTCTACATGATTGGTAGTTTTTTTGAAAGTATGCCGAAGGAAATGGCGGATGAGGCTATGAAAGATTTTAGTCCTTCACCTGAATTATTATCGGCAGAAATTGATTTGTATCAGGTTGGTTCTTGGTTAGAGATTTTTGTGAAACGGGCTAAACTAAACATGAATTATCAAATTGGATCATTCTTTATGCTTTCCTTATGGAGAACAACGGGAATGATGCTCTTGGGGATGGTTCTATTGAATAAAGGGGTGTTGTCAGCACAAAAATCAAAATTATTTTATCTGATTTTAGCTATTGTTGGAATTACTGTTGGAACTCTTTTTGGTAATGAGGGAATTCATCGAATTGTTGAAACAAAATGGGAAGTAATCCATTATTTCAAATTTGGTTACCAATTTAATTATTTCGGTAGTTTATTCACTTCTTTAGGCTACATTGGATTGATCATCTTGATTTATCAAATGAAAATTTTACAATTTTTGACAAAAGCTCTCGAAGCAGTTGGTCGAATGGCTTTTACGAACTACCTTTGCCAATCCATAATTTGTTCCATCATTTTTTATAGTTATGGCTTTGGAATGTTCGCACGCTTCTCTAGAATTGAATTGCTTGCCTTGGTCGCACTGATCTGGATATTCCAAATGATTTCATCTTATTACTGGCTGAAATTTTATAGAATGGGACCATTTGAATGGTTGTGGCGTTACCTAACTTATAAAGAGAAACCACAATTATCACTAAATGTAAAACACCAATAAGCAAATTGATAAATGGCTAAACAAAGACAGGAAATGTTGTTCGGGATTAGAGCAACGATGGAAGCGATTAAAAGCGAAAAAGAAATAGAAAAAGTATTACTACAAACTGGTTTATCTGGTAACTTATTTCAAGAATTATTCGATTTAATTCGCGAAAAGGATGTAGAATATCAATTTGTGCCTTCTGAAAAGATAAAATCTTTAGATCAGCATAATAATCAAGGTGTTATTGCTTTAATTGTACCAATTCCTTATCAGGAGGTGGATGAGGTGATTCCGCAGATATTAGCGGAAGGAAAAACGCCTTTAATTTTGATTTTAGATCAGATTACTGATGTGAGAAACTTTGGAGCTATTGCTCGTTCAGCAGAATGTGCCGGAGTGCAAGCAATTATTATTCCATTCAAAAATTCAGCTAAAATTACCCCTGATTCGATTAAAACATCAGCTGGAGCTTTGTATAATATTCCTGTTTGTAGAGTTCAAAATTTGAAGACTACAGCACGTAATTTAAAGAAAGAAGGAATTCGTATTGTAGCTGCTACTGAGAAAGCAGAAAAAGTATATACAGAAGGAGATTTTTCATTAGCAACAGCAATTGTTATGGGATCGGAAGATACCGGAATTGATGATGCTTTGTTGCGTTTAGCTGATGAACAAGTTAAAATTCCGATAACTGGTTCTATTGAATCTTTAAATGTATCGGTTGCGGCATCACTAATGGTCTATGAAGCAGTTCGTCAAAGAGGATAATTATTAAGTAAAACCATATATCAAACGCAAGAATTTAATTCTTGCGTTTTTAATTTTCTTTAATCCAATTAGGCATATCTGCTGATTTCGGCTTTCTGCCATAAAAGAAATCATCTAAAGGAACAGCAATTCGTCTAAATAGAGGTGAATGTTTAATACCCCAGCGAATAGAATTATGCAGTAGATTGTCTGGGTGAGCATATGGGCAAGTAGCCATACAACGGCCACAATCTGTTCCTGCTTTAGCCCAGTAGGTAAAGCAAGCTTCAGAATTAATTTGCCAGCGTTTTATACCACTTACTTGTTTTGGGCCATCAAAGGATATCGACTTACTAGGACAAATATCGGCACATTTTTTACAGCGATTGCAGAAGTCTAATAAATTGTGGTTTTGTTGATATTTGTGAACAGGCACTTTAAAATTAGTTGTAATAATGCCTAAACGAACTCGAGGACCTTCTTTTGGAGTCATTAATAAGCCCATACGGCCAATTTCTCCTAAGCCAGCATCTCTTGCTACCAAAGGACAAATAACCTCATAATTCCCATCAATATGAGCTTTAGCTGCATAGCCTAAGCTTCTCAAAAATTGACCTATTTGTATGGCAATTCGACCTGCTTCTAAATATTGTTGTCCCGATTCCATAACAATAGAAGCTTGCGGTGCTGCAGCTACCATTTCCTGCGTCATTTCTACGGTGAACACAATTGCATATTTGTGATGCTCTTTTATCTCTTGTCCGTAATTCTCTCCACGCCCTTTATGGGAATAGTAGTGGTAGTTTTCTATTTTAGTAAAGCCAATGTTCAAAGCTCCCAATTTCTTACTCCATCCAGTTAAAAATTCGAACATCCTTTCAGGAGATATTTTTTCTTTTTCTGGATTTACTGGTCCATCAATAGCATTTTTAAATTGATCCACAGTATAAAAACTTGCATTTGATGCGGCATATGCCAAGCTATTATAGAAAATTGATTTTTTAGATAATAAACCTGCTTCTTTTCGAAATTCATCGTCAGTAGCTTTACGAATAGGATTTTTTGAATAATATTCTTCGTACCTCTGACTTCCTGGCTTTAATTCATTTCTCGAGAACATGATGTCACGCTCATCAATTTGAGTTTTAGGAAAGCTATCGGTTCTATTTTCTGGAGTAGACAACGGAATACAGAATGCAATTGCGGTTAAAATAAAATCTATAAATAATATAATAGCAACTATTTCCCAAGCGTAATGCCAGGATAAAAAATAGGGAATAGGTAAAAATAAGGCTATGAGGGTGGCTCTAAAACTTGCTCTATTTTCTTTTTCGATCCAGAATACAATTGCACTATATGACAATCCGATAAGGAATAAAATAGCACAAGTCAAACAAAAGTATAACGCCAAAGATGATATCAAATCCATAAGAGTGAAATTTAGGGATTGAAAGATAAAAGTATTTTTGCAGCTTGTTTTTGTTTCTTTCTAATTTGGATTCTTTCTTTGATAATTGCCTAAAAAAGAATTACCCGAATCAAATAAATCTGATACGGGTAATTATCTATAGTAATATTAGGGTTAGAATGCTTTTTTTATGCTTTCTGGAAGTCGCTTACATCTCTTGTAATACTTGCGTTTTCCAAATTCAGCACCGCTAATTTGCATAAATTAATTTTTCTATGCAAACGATTTCTCAATCTTTTTACTATTCTTTCGATATTTTAGGTGTAACTCTTAATTATACCTTATAAACAAAGGCATTAATGTTCATTCCAGCTCCTACTGATGCAAAAACAACGTAATCACCTTGATTTAGCTTATGATCCTCTAATTTATCTTTAGCAATTTGATCGTAAAGAATAGGTACAGTAGCTACTGAATTATTTCCCATTTCCTTAATAATCATAGGCATGATTTTCTCTGGAATATTTCGTTCTTGATACAAACGGAAAAGTCTTTTCGCAATGGCTTCATCCATTTTTTCATTGGCCTGATGAATAAGGATTTTCTTAATGTCTTTAATATCTAATCCTGCTTTATCAATACTTTCTTTTACAACACTAGGGACATGAGAAATAGCATATTCGTAAATTTTACGACCATACATTTTAATGAAAAGATTGTTGCTGTTTCCTTCAAAATCAATATTGTCCGAAACATCAGCACGTAAAAAGAATGCTTCGTTTTTAGTATCGGTTCTCATGGCATGAGACAATATTCCAGATTTTTCTTCAGCTTCACATGCCTCTAATATTGTTGCACCTGCTCCATCAGAATAAATCATACTATCTCTGTCATGCGGATCACAAACTCTAGATAAGGTTTCTGCGCCAATAACCATTACTCGTTGAGCATCGCCTGACTTAATAAAGTAGTTTGCTTGAATCATGCATTGTACCCAACCAGGACATCCAAATAAAACATCGTAAGCTATGGTTTTAGGATTTTCAATTTGAAGAAGATTCTTCACTTTAGCGGCTAAACAAGGCAATTGATTTGTTAGAGTAGAATCTGGCTTGACATCGCCAAAGTTATGAGCAACTATGATATAATCTAAACTTTCCTTATCAATATTGGATGATTCCAAAGCGTCTTTCGCAGCTAAATATGCAAGATCAGAATTTTGCTGATCTGTAGCGGCATATTTTCTTTCGGTAATCCCAGTTATATCTTTAAATTTCTCAATTATTTCCTCATTGGGAGTTTCAATTTTTTTGCCATTAGGCTCGAAAAAATCATGATCCAAAAAGTGTTCATTTTTAACTTGGACAGTTGGGATATAACTACCCGACCCAACAATTTTCGAAAATCTTTTGGTACTCATTGTTATTGTTTTTGTTTCAAATAATAAATATGCCCTTTGATTAAGGGGCACAAAATTTTCTTAAAGACTAGCTCTTTATGTGTCCGAAAGATTAATGTTTAAAAGCCAAATCGTACGAAGATTTGGCGTTAGGTGTGGGGCTAAGGTAAAAAATAATTTTAAAAGGGATGATTTTTTAACAACAATTTAAGAACCAAAATAGCTAAGTTTAGTTATAAGGTATAGATTGTGAGCGATTTGTGTAGTGAATGAGCTTATTTTAATAGCTTCTCTTTTAGGTTCTTATCAGCAGGTTTGTTGCAAAGCCAAATGCCAAAAAGAGCTTGTTTAAATGGCAAGCCGATAATTGTATCTTTTAACTCGCCATTTTTGTAAACCATAGTTCCGCTTTCAGGAGTGTACATAAATTCAAAAACATCTTCTTTTTCAATATCTCCAAGAAAAACAGAAATAAATTCGTCAATTTCAGTTTTTATATGTGCTATTTCACCTTTGGTTGCGTTTTTAAATCCATCTCGAGTTGCCTTTTCCATTTTTTCAGAAGTAATTAAACCCGAAATGATTTGAAGCCGAATTCCCATGCTTTCATCTTTTGAGATGATCTGCTCGGCATTATTCATATCTGAAGAAAGGTACAATCCCATTGCGTACATATCCATCCATAACTTAACTCTTGTTCCTGCGCCTTGCAATTGCATACGGTTTTCTTTTACTAGAATTTCGTTTGGCAGTTCAACGCCTCCAACTTTAGTTTGTGAAAAAACAGATAAGCTTGAGAAAAGAAATAGTAGGATAAGTAAATTTTTCATTGTGGTTCTTTTGTGATGTTTTGTGAAATTTAATAGAGGTTTAACTATAAATGAGTTTGGCATAACACAGGTAGAAAGTGGCTATAATATTAACTAAATAATTGAGCCAAAGTGGGTATTGTCGTTTCTCAGATTTTAAATCTCCATTTACAATATAGATAAAA
This sequence comes from Labilibaculum sp., assembly GCA_016743925.1. Taxonomy (GTDB): domain Bacteria; phylum Bacteroidota; class Bacteroidia; order Bacteroidales; family Marinifilaceae; genus Labilibaculum. The sequence continues at coordinate 476 of JADGFH010000122.1, read as the reverse complement.
GTAAAGAACACTCCAAAAGCCCACATTAATAGAAATGGCCAGTTGAAGCTCGAAACGTCCTGTGTTTTGTAAGTTTGTACTACTTGGGGGATAACTCCAATACTTAAAATTATATTTCCAAACCATCCTAATGATTCAAAAAAGTCAAATTTTTTAATAGCGGTTTTCATATTTGTAGGATCTTAATTTATTAGCTTTTTAAAATCATCACCAGTTGGATTTTGAAATACTTGCAAGTTGAATTCGGGAACAATAGCTAAAATATGATCGAAAATATCAGCCTGAATAGCTTCGTAATTAGCCCAAGCTTGATCGTTAGAAAAAACATAGATTTCTAAAGGGAGACCTTTCTCTGTTGGTTGCAATTGACGAACCAAAAAAGTCATTTCGTCATGTATTTTTGGGTTGTTGTGAAGATATGCTTCGACATATTTTCGAAATGTACCCATATTAGGTAGTCGTTTTTGATTAACTGG
>JADGFH010000121.1 GCA_016743925.1 Labilibaculum sp. | reverse complement strand
CTACAAAGGATTTGGTTATCATCGCGAAATTCATGTTTGGATTGGCGCCGAAGATTTAGAAAATGCCAACCTGATGATTTTGTTAGCATACATTATTCAAGGACATCCAGATTGGAAGAAGGGCATGATTAAGATTTTCGCCATTTATCCGGAGGATGAACTAGATAACCAGAAGGAAAAATTACTTGGCCTAATTAAGTCTGGTAGACTGCCTATTTCTCCAAGCAATGTGCAACTAATCAATGCCAATTACGCGAATAAAAAGCAAGTAATCATGCAAAACTCAATGGATGCTGATTTAAGTATTCTTGGCTTTAACCATGAAGATGTTGATAAGGAAGGTGCAGATTTATTTACTGGATTTGAAGATATGGGTAATATTCTATTCGTAAGTTCTTACAAAGAAATAAAAATAAGTAATGACTGATTTTATTAATGTTACAGATGACTTGGGAAGAGAAGTAAAGATTTCTTTTCCTCCTAAAAGAATTATTTCGGCAGTGCCTTCAACAACTGAGTTTTTATTTGATTTAGGTTTACACGATAAGGTCATTTCGAAAACTCGCTTTTGCAGATATCCCAAAGATGGAATTGCGAAATTGCCTAACATTGGCGGCACCAAAAACTTGCACGTCGATAAAATACGATTACTAAGTCCGGATTTGATATTAGCCAACGAGGAAGAAAACAACAAGGAGCAAATTGAATCTTTATTTGACGAATTTCCGGTTTATATGTGCAAGGTTCGAAGTTTCGACAATGCCCTTCAGAATATTCTAAACACAGGAAGAATAACTGGTGCCGAACCACAAGCATTCGAAATTGCGAATAAGATCAATGCCGATTTCAATCAACTACCTGTTGTAGAGAAAAATTTAAAGGTGCTGTATCTAATTTGGAAAGATCCATATATGGCAGTTGGTAAAGATACTTTTATTGACTCGATGCTAGAAAAATGTGGCTTTGCAAATGCACTTCATCATCTTACCGAACGATATCCGAAACTTACAACTGAAGATATTCTCGATTTAAATCCTGATGTTGTTTTTTTATCTTCAGAACCATTCCCTTTTGCGAACAATCACCGCAATGAGATTCAAAAGCTCTTACCCAAGTCTAAAATTGAATTGGTCGATGGTGAAATGTTCTCCTGGTATGAGTCTCATTTGTTGAAAGCCGGCGCCTATTTTAAAAATTTAGTCTTAAAGTTTAACGCTCAAGAAGATCAATCGAAATAAATCATTACAATAATTCTTACTACTTTTGTTTAGTACTTTAAAAACATTTGAATGGAACGCATTGCAATTTTCCCGGGCTCTTTCGACCCTTTTACAATAGGTCACGAATCGATTGTTACTCGTGCACTACCCTTATTCGATAAAATTATTATTTCAATTGGATACAACTCCGACAAGCGTCAGTTTTTCCCAATCGAAAAAAGAATTCAATGGATTAAAGAAGCTTTTCTTAACAACCCTAAAATTGAAGTGGAAGCATTTAGCGGTTTAACCGTAGAATATTGCAAGCTAAAAAATGCTAAGTTTATTTTACGCGGACTTAGAACTGCTGCCGATTTCGAATACGAGAGAGCAATTGCTCAGATTAATAAGAAAATGGCCTACGAATTAGAGTCAATATTCTTATTAACAACACCTGAACACACGCCTATTACTTCAACCATTGTACGTGATATCATCCGTCACAACGGAGATGTGTCTCAATTCTTGCCTAAAGTTCAAGATCCTGATGCCTACAAACTAAACAAATAAAATCATGTCTAGAACTACCAAAATTCTATTAGTTATAGCCCTATTGGCAGGAGGTTGGATGCTTCTTGCTCCAAATTACTTGCGAACTAGCCTTATTTATTGGTACGCAAATCTCGACGACTACACCATTTTCGAAAATACTAGGGTAAATGTTGCCGATAGCAAAGATTGGCCAGACGATAAACAATACAATAAGTATAAACTAAGCGAAGAAGATCGCGATTACCTAGAAGATCACGAAACGGTGGCTTATTTAGTAATTCAAGATGGCAAGGTTTTATACGAAGAATATTGGGATGGCTATGGAACAGATTCTCATTCGAATATATTTTCTGCCACCAAAAGCATCGTTAGTTTGCTAATTGGAATTGCGATTGATGAAGGTAAAATTAACTCGATTAATGAGCCTATTGGTAAATATTTAGCTGAATTTAAAAATGATGAGAGAGGTGATATTACCATTAAAGATCTACTAACAATGAGCTCCGGTTTAGATTGGGATGAGACCTACAGCAGTCCTACTTCAATTACCACAAAAGCCTATTATGGTAAAAATTTAAGAGAGGTATCAACCGATCAAAATTTAGTAGAAAAACCTGGTGTAAGGTTCAGATACCAGAGTGGAAACACACAACTTCTTTCTTTTATAGTAGAAAAAGCAACACAAGAAACCATTTCTAAATATGCCGAAAGAAAGCTTTGGAAACCAATGCACGCAAGAAAGTCGGCCTTGTGGAGTATCGATGACAAAGATGGTGACGAAAAGTCATTCTGCTGTTTTAACACCAATGCAAGAGATGCAGCTCGTTTCGGACAATTGGTTTTAAACAATGGGAAATGGGATGAGAATCAGTTGGTGTCGGAGCAATACATTCAAGATGCCACCAAAGCGGCATCCTATCTTCTAAACGAAGAAAAAACAGCTCCATTGATTTTTTATGGATATCAATATTGGGTTTTACCTTATCAAAACATGAACATCCCTTACATGCGCGGCCACAGAGGCCAGTACATTTACAGCATTGCCGAAAAAAATGCGGTTGTGGTTCGTTTGGGTAAGAAAAAAGATGAGATCAAACAAGGTCCAATCACCTTAGATATTCCCAAATATGTTGATATCGCTTTAAAAATTCTCAAGTAAACCTTCATCAAGTATTTGCCCAAATGAGAACAATCCTACTTCTGTCTATTTCTCTGTTTTTTATCAATTCTGCTTTCGCAGATCAAGTTCGCATCTACGGTCGTAATGCAAGCTATGCGAATTCGAAAATTGAGATCAAGTACCATGCTGATGTTTTCACTTATTCTGAAAAACACATCGCAGAATTTGTTGTCGACGCAGAGGGTAATTTTTCGGTAAAGCTTGATATTGATGAAACCAACTTGGTATTTTTACCATTAGGGATGTACAAAGCATTCCTATATGTAGAGCCGGGCAAGGAGTATGAAATAAAATTGCCTCCTAAAAAAGAGTTAACGCCTGTACAAAAGCTAAATCCTTTTTTCGAAAAAGAAGAACTTTTAATCGGGGTGGCAAATGCCGATGCTAGCGATTTAAATATCCTAATTCGCAAGCTCGACGACAAAGTCGATCCCTTTATTAATCAGAACTTTCACAAGATTTACCGAAGAAAAGATAAATCTGTTGGTATCCAGTTCTCAGCACAACTAAAAGAAGATCATAAAGCTGTTGCAAATAACTATTTTCAAGATTACCTAAACTATCGATTGGGCTTCTTAGAATATTTAGCTTACCCTACTTCCTTTCGAAAAATAGAAGAAAAGTATTTCGAGAATAAAGAAATTAAACTAAACAACTCGGCCTATACCAGCCTTTACAAAAAGCAGTACGGCAACTTTTTAACGGGTTTCTTTAGTCAAAAAGAATCTTCAGAATTAAAAACTGCACTAAAATCAGAATCCTCTTATCGAGATATTCATGAGTTAATGCGTAACTATCCTGCCTATAAAAATGTACAATTTCGCGAATTGATAATTGCCACCTCTGTATTCGATGCTTTCACAAGAAAGTTCTATAGTCGAAAAAAGAGTTTGGAGATTTTAACTGATTTGAAAAATCATAGCACCAACGATTACAATATCAATTTGTGCACCAATTATATTACCAAGATCACTCATCTGCAAAAGAACTATCCCGCACCAGCTTTTTCTATTGGTGATCATCAACTAGCCAATTACAAAGAAAAATATCTTTATTTAAACTTCTGCAATACCGAGAGCTACCCATGCGTACAGGATTTTAAAGAAATGAAGAAATTAAAGAAGCAGTTTGGCGAGCATGTTGAGTTTTTAAGCATTGCTTGCGACTGGGATGTAACCAAGTTCCTACAATTTACAAGTAAAAACAAGCTCGATTGGCCAATCATCCACATCGGCGATCAGCAAAATTTAATAGGAGCCTATGGCGTAAAGGCATATCCAACCTATATTTTAATAGATTCGAAAGGGAATATTGTGAAAGCTCCTGCACAAGGACCAAAAGAAAACATTCAATTGGAATTTATAAAGATTGCTCGCGATGCTGTAAGAAAAGCATACAAGAAATAAAATAGCCACCTATGAAAACATGGTGGCTAAAGTTCTATTTCGATTAAGCTACTGCTACTTTCTTTAAGCTTAATTTCAACTCTACTGGAGTTATGTTTTTTAAGTTATCAGATACAGGGCATCTATCTTCAATAGACTCCATCCATTTAGCAAGTTCTTCTTCTGTTGCATCGCAATCAGGTTCAATTTTCACTTCAATTCCCTTATAACCTGCACGATCTTCGAAAGAGGTTCCAAACAACCGATTTGGATTTAAATCCCCCGCCATTTTGATTTTCACAGATCGCAATTCAATATTCATTTCTTTCGCAACCACGTGCGCCATTACATTAATACAACCACAAAAAGCAGCAAGAATGTATTCTACAGGATTGGCTCCTTCATTTGTTCCGCCAAGATCTGCAGGTTCATCAATAATGATTTCAAATCCTCTTGCTTTTACAATGGTTTTCGTTGGATTTTCACTGTAGGCTTTTACTCTAAATTTTAAATCTGACATATTATTAGCATTTTTTAAATAAGTAATTATGATGATTTAAAAATGCAGTATCTTCTCTAGTCCGAAAATTATTAGCAGATGTATAGATTCACTATATTTGGTGTATTTTAACAGCTTGTTTGTAACAATCTAAAAATAAAATCAGTTACTATAATGAATTTAGAATATCAAATTGAGAGGTATCAAACCGATGCTGAGCTAATTAGTGCTGAAGACTGTTTTAAAGCCCTAACTACTGATCAAAAAAGAATGGTGAAAAATTCCACCACATTACTTCAATTTGCTAAAGGTGAGACTATCATCAAGCAAGGATTTGTAGCATCACATATCCTTTATATCGAAAAAGGTCTTGCAAAACTAGATGTTACAAATGATTCTAAAATCTCAACAATCAAACTATTAAGCGACGGAGCCTTTATTGGTATTGTTTGTAGTTTTGCTTGCAAAAGTCTCGATTTTTCTGCAATTGCATTAGAAGATACAAGCATACAGATGATCAATATGGATGTCTTTTTAAGTCTAATAAAAGAAAATGGTGAATTTGCGCTCAAATTAATCCGCCATATGTCATCCAATACCAATAGTATGGTGCATCGAACATGTCGATTATCGAATAAAAATGTTGAAGGTTCCCTAGCATTAATATTAACCGAACTTAGCGAAATATACAAAAGCGCGCAATTTGTTTTACCCGTTACACGAGTTGGACTTGCCTCATTGGCTGGATGCTCAAAAGAAAGTGTAATTCATACACTGGCTAAATTTCACAACGACCATATAATTGAAGTCAAAGAAAAACAAGTGAAAATCCTTAATCTGCAGAGTCTGGAGCTAATTATTAAAAATGGGTAAGCACACCAACACACATTTATTTTTTTTCGTTGATCACCTCAAGTATTGAATCATAGGTGTTGCACTTGAACTCCTCCAAGTTATATGCTGAAAGCCATTTAACCTCCTGTATGTCTTCTTCGGTTTGAGGCACCAATTCTTCTGAGCCCGAGTAGCTCATTTCGTACCAATAGGTACGTTTAAGCATAAACCTGCCTTTCATCCAATAGGTATGAAAAGTAGAATTCAATTCCCTAATGATGCTAAGATTGGAAACACCACACTCCTCTTCCACTTCGCGAACGGCAGCTTCTCTTACAGATTCTCCTTTCTCAACCTTTCCTTTTGGCAAATCCCATTTTTCCAATCGGTAAATGGCAAGAAGATGCTGATCTGCATTAAAAACTTTTCCACCGGCTGCTTCGATATAAGAAAAGCAGGTTTTAAAATGCTCAAAAAGTTTCTCAAAATCGTCAGCAACAATAAAGATTGCTTCCTTTTCCTCGTCCTCTTCAAACTGCAAAACAAGTCCTTCCAAAGATTCTCCTTCAGTCCAAGCATAAACCATCCCTTCAAAATTTAAACTTTCGCTTTTATCCCCTAAGAAAATACGTCGATCTTTAAAAAATACTTTATACATTTGCGGTAGATTTTTAAAAAGTGCTGAGAAATATAATCGATTGAATTTCCGCTTTTTGAATTCATTTAACAAACCATAAATCCATTGAAAGAATGCAAAATACTGCCAAACAAGTCGCTGAATATTTGTTGCAAATAAAAGCAATTAAACTAGAACCAACAAACCCGTTTACTTGGGCTTCTGGATGGAAATCACCTATCTATTGTGATAACCGTAAAACGCTTTCTTTTCCAGAAGTAAGAACATACATTAAAAAAGCTTTTGCCGAAGCAGTATTGGCAAAATATCCAGATGTAGAAGTGATTGCTGGTGTTGCAACTGGAGCAATTGCATTGGGTGCTTTGGTGGCCGAAGAAATGAATTTACCAATGGTTTATATCCGTTCATCGGCGAAAGCTCATGGAATGACAAACCTAATTGAAGGTGAAATTAAAGCAGGACAAAAAGTTGTTGTGATTGAGGATTTAATTTCGACTGGTGGCAGTAGTTTAAAAGCTGTTGAAGCATTGCGCGAAGCAAACTGCGATGTAATGGGCATGCTAGCTATTTTTACTTATGGTTTTCAAAAAGCAGAAGACAATTTCACAAATGCAAAATGTAAATTAGATACCTTAAGCGATTACAATGTAATGATTGATCGTGCGCAGGAAATTGGATATGTGAAAGCTGAAGATGTTAATCAGTTAAAAGAGTGGAGAAAAGATCCAGGAAGTTGGGGAATTTAATCTCTTTTTCGACTTTTAAAGAATTATTATTCCAATATATTCTTCAAACAGTTGATTGCTAAATTGAGATCTGTAAACTTCAAATAATAGAAGGGATAGCTTGCTTCCCAATAAAATATATAATAAAAAGAGAGCATTTTTTTTAGCAATTGATATTGGCCCAGTGGCAATTTTGCTTAGCAGAATACAAAGCATTTGTATTTTCTAAGCTGATGGCTAAAAGCTAATTTCTTGAAGCTGGTAAAATGCCCTCTTTTGTATTCTAATAGGAGGACGAATAAATGTCGACGACAGAGATTGTTAGTGAAGTAAAAATAATTCCACATACAGTTAGTGATGTGTACGGATTCTTTTCTGATTTCAGAAAAATTGCCAAAGTATTTGAAATGGCTGCTGAGAATCCAAAAATTCAAGAACAAATTGAGGCTCAAGCCAAAAAGAAAGTGAACTTTAAAGATCATATTGAGCATTGGGAGGCAACCGAAGACAATTGTACTTTCGTGATAAAAGGTTTTGGCGAAGCAGGTTTGCAGTTTGTTGAAAAAGAAGAAAACAAAGTTCTCAAACTAACAGGCTATGGTCGTAGTCCTTTCGAATTTTATATTTGGATACAGCTAATTGAAAAAGATGCTTACGACACAAGAATCAGGCTAACCGTTCATGCAGAACTAAATGCCATGATGAAAATGATGTTGAAAAAGAAATTGGAAAAAGGAATTGACCAACTTGCTGAAGGTCTTACCCAGATTCCATATAGCGCACTTCAGAACATTGAGTAAGTCTACCATATTGAAAAGCTGTTGAATTCCTTAACAGCTTTTTTTGTTTCCTCAAGTATTTTGAATAGTTTTGTTTTGAATGAATCTAAATAATAAACATAGAATTCTTGCATTCTTTCTTACAATGGCATTTGTATTGCCAATTGTAATTAAAACGCAGCACATGATGTTCCCAAATCACGAACATCATTGCCATTCTTGTTCAAATCAGACTCCTGATTTGGAAGATATTTGTGGGATTCAAGAATTTGATTATTTCTACTTTACCCCGGCAAGTACGACAAGTATTCCTGCCATTTCGGTTTTTAAATTTAAAATCCCAAAGGTAGAATCCATTCAAGAATCGCGCAAAGAATCTAAACTTCCTTACAGTCTAAGAGCTCCCCCATTTATCGTAAGTTAAATTCATTAGTATAATGAAAAACAGTAGATACTAGAATGTTGATGAGTTTTAAAATACTTATCGAATAGATCTATGTATTTAAAATTCTCTTACATAAATTTATATAAATCGATATTTTAATGATACGATATATCTTGGCAATCTTATTACTATTGCCCCAATACACCTATGCTTTAGGCGAAATAAAAAACAATAAACTTACTGGTAAAATAACCGACTCGGATAACAACATGGCCCTTCCTGGAGTAAGCATATTTATTCCAGAATTACAAAAAGGAACGGTTAGTGATGCTGAAGGAAATTACCAGATCGAGAGCTTGCCAAATGGTAAAATCACAATCCAATTTTCATTCATTGGTTACGAAAGTGTAATTAAGGTCGTTTCTATAGAAAAAGAGAAGTCTGAATTGAACATTAGCCTAGCATATACTTCGGTTACAACACAGGATGTTGTTGTTTCTGGAGGTTTTCCTTCATCGCAACACGAAAATACAATTAAGATTTCCGTGCTCTCGAAAAAGGATCTGGAGATGCTATCGACTCCTTCCTTAGGAGAAAAATTGGCCAATATTCCTGGAGTAGATCTAATTTCGAGAAGTCCAGGAGTTAGCACTCCGGTAATTCGGGGGCTTTCGCTTAATAACATTCTATTTTTAAACAATGGCGTTCGATTGGAAAACTTCCAATTCTCACCAGATCATCCATTTTTAGTAAATGATCAGGGAGCCGACAATATTGAAGTAATAAAAGGTCCGGCATCTTTACTTTATGGTTCGGATGCAATGGGCGGCGTTATTAATATGCTTCACGAAAAACCTGCGCCAGCCAACACGCTTCAAGCAGATGTTTCAAGTGAATATCATAGTGTAAGCCAAGGTACAACAACAAGTTTGGGCGTTAAATCATCTCAAAACAATTGGTTTTGGATGCTACGTGCCGACACAAAATCTCATAAAGACTACAAAGATGGTAAGGGGAATTACGTTCCCAACACACGTTTCAATTCAAATGGATTGCAGTTAGGACTAGGTGTAACCAAAGATTTGGGCAGTTTTAAAATTTACTACGATTACTTGCAACCAAAATTGGGAATGACCAATGAGGAATCAATAGGTGTAGTAAAGGCAGGAAAGCGAAAAAATAATCGTTGGTATCAAAACCTAAGTCAACATTTAATTTCATCGAGAAACCGTTTATTTTTGGGAGACTACAAACTCGAATTGAATGCTGCCTATCAATTCAATAAACGAAAATTAAATGGTAATCCTGAATCTGAGGTGTTCCGTTTAGTAGATATGGATTTAAATACGTTTACTTATGACAGTAAATTGTATTTCCCAAGCTCTGAAACCACCGAATTTCTAATTGGAATACAGGGAATGCATCAATCAAACACCAATCACGAGGCTCCAAATCATGTCATCCCAAATGCAAAAATTGATGACTTCTCAACATTTGCCTTACTAAAAAAAGAATTGAGTATTGCTGATATTCAATTTGGTGTAAGGTATGATCATCGCTCCTTATTTGTTCCTGAACAAGAAGCGGGAGGACATTCGCACGAAGAGCATGATGAAGATGAAGAAGAGCATGAAGGTGAAGAGGAGCATGAAGAAGAAGAGATGGTTTACATCAATCGAAATTTCGATAATTTAAATGCATCACTTGGAGCAACATTTCATTTAAGTGAAGCCTTACTTTTACGAACGAACTTTGCAACCGGTTATCGCGCACCAAACTTGGCAGAATTAACACAGCATGGCTTACACGGGAATCGTTTCGAAGAAGGAAATGCAAATCTTAAACCGCAAAAAAGTTTCGAATCCGATTTGGGCATTCATTACCATACGAGTAATCACAACATCGATTTTTCTTTCTTTTACAATAAGGTTTACGACTACATCTATTTGGCCCCAACAGATGAGATTACTCCGGAAGGAAGTGGTTTTGTCTATTCGTATGCGCAGCAGGATGCCAAATTATATGGAGGCGAGCTTGCAATAAATGTAGCTCCAACTTCTTTCATGAAATTCCATACCGATTATTCCATGGTTATTGCAAAACAAGATGATGGAGAAAACTTACCATTTATTCCTCAACACAAACTAAATACTTCTGTTCGGTTCTTTGTTAAGGGAAATAAACTGTTCAATTCTCCTTTTGTGAGCTTAAATTGGAAACATGCTTTTGAACAAAAAAAGCCTTCGGAATTTGAAAGCAATACACCTGCTTACGACTTAATTGCTCTACAAACTGGTTCGGATATTAAATTAGGAAAGTACCAAACAAGCTTACTATTTAGTGTGAATAATCTATTTGATGAAGAATACATAGATCATTTATCAAGTTTAAAGCCATTGGGGTTTTATAATCCAGGTAGAAATATGAGTGTAAAGTTTAAACTATCCTTTTAAAAATATAGCATTGAGGTGGGCTACTTAATAAAGCTCACCTCTTTAAAATTATAAATTCTCTCTTCCTCTTTTACGCGTACTCTAAGCTGCCCAAAGTCGGTAATCCCAACAATCTTGCCTTCGAATGTTCCCTTCTCATCCGAAAAATGGTGAAGCTCATTCATCCAATACAAAACATTCAAATAATCTTGTTCCAAGTCTTTTGCTTTCCCATCAACCAACTGGAAATATCTTTCTTCAATGCATTTAAGCAATTGATCTAATTCTATATCCAAGTCAAATTCCTTGTTTGTTAAAATAGCCAATGAGGTAGGATTGGGAGCATCCGACACAAAATTGGTTTGATTGATATTTAATCCTAAGCCACAAATACTATCACTGAGCGTTGACCCCATAATAGAATGTTCTATTAAAATTCCTGCAATTTTTTCTGTTCCAACGTAAATATCATTTGGCCATTTTATAGCTACTCCATCCAGATATTCATTTAAATAATCATGAACTCCTAAAGAAATAACCATAGAAATTTGAAATTGATCTACTATTGGCAAAAATTCTGGCTTAAAAATGATACTAATGGTAAGGTTTTTGCCACTTTTAC